>JBFKIN010000283.1:0-4233 GCA_041632255.1 Oceanococcus sp.
CGCGAGATTCTCGACAGCCCGCAGGCACGCGCGCTGCATCGGCCGGCGCTGCTGCGCTTCCCGCACATCCTGCGCGACCGGGTGGCGCGGCTGCAGGGCGCCTTCGATGCGGCCATCGCCGCCCAGGACTATGCCGGCCGCTACACCCCGGTCTATCCGATCAAGGTGAACCAGCAGGCGGACGTGGTGCGGGGCATTCTGGATGGCGGCCAGATCGGCCTGGAGGCGGGCAGCAAGCCGGAGCTGCTGGCGGTGCTGGGCCTGCTGCCGGCCGGACGGCCGGTGGTGTGCAACGGTTACAAGGATGCCGAGTACATCCGGCTCGGCCTGATCGGTCGCCAGCTGGGCCACAGCGTCACCCTGGTGATCGAAAAAATCTCCGAAATTGACATCATCGTCTCCGAAAGTAGCGCTATCGGCATCGAACCGGAGCTTGGCCTCCGAGTTCGTCTGGCCAGCATCGGGGCCGGCCACTGGCAGAACACCGGGGGCGAAAAGTCCAAATTCGGGCTGTCCGCCAGCCAGGTCGAGCAGGCCGTGGGCCAGTTGCGTGACCAGGGCCTGCTGGAGCGACTGCAGCTGCTGCACTTCCACCTCGGCTCGCAGGTGGCGAATCTGCGCGACATCCGCAACGGCTTGCGCGAAGCCGCCCGCTACTACGTGGAACTGCGCCGCCTCGGCGCGCCCATCGATCGCATTGATGTCGGCGGCGGCCTGGGAGTGGATTACGAGGGCACCCGCTCGCGCAGCTACTGCTCCATGAATTACGGCATCGACGACTACGCCCGCACCGTGGTCGAGTGCTTCGCCGAAGCGGCCGCCGCGGCCGGCGAGCCCTGTCCCGACATCATCTCGGAATCCGGCCGGGCCCTGACCGCCCACCACGCGGTGCTGGTCACCGACATGATCGACACCGAGCGAGCCAGCTTCGAGCCGCCGCAACCACTGCCGCCGGATGATCCCGCCGCCCTCCAGGAGCTGTGGCAGCTGCACGCGCTGGGCCGACAGGTGCCGCCGCTGGAGCGTCTGGCCGATGCGGATGTGCTGCTGGACCAGTTGCAGACCGCCTTCAACCTGGGCGAGGTCGGCCTGGCGCAGCGGGCCCGGGCGGAAAACCTGCACCGGGCGATCGCCCACGCCGTGCTCGGCGAGCTGGATCTCAGCGTGCGCAACCACCGAGAGACCCTGGACGAGCTGCGCGAACGCTTTGCCGACAAGCTGTTCTGCAATTTCTCGGTGTTCCAGTCCCTGCCCGATGTCTGGGCCATCGAGCAGGTCTTTCCCATTGTCCCGCTGAGCCGGCTCAACGAGCGTCCCGAGCGGCGCGCGGTGATCCGCGACCTGACCTGCGACTCCGACGGGCGCATCGACCACTACGTGGACCGCGACGGGCTGGATTCCTCGCTGCCGGTGCACGCGCCGCACCCGGGCGAGGATTATCTGCTGGGCGTGTTCATGGTCGGCGCCTACCAGGAAATCCTCGGCGACATGCACAACCTGTTCGGCGACACCGACGCGGTCAACGTGGAGATCGACGAGACCGGCGCCTGGCAGCTGAGCCCGATCGAGCAGGGCGACCGGGTCGACGAGGTGCTGAGCTACGTGCACCTGGAAGCCGAGGTCCTGATGCGCAGCTACCAGGACAAGCTCACGGAGCACCCGGCCGCGCAGCGCGAGGACTACCTCGCCGCCCTGCGTCAGGGCCTGCACGGCTACACCTACCTGAATCACTCCGCCGGGCGCTGAGCCCGGCGGCAGGGACGCGGCTCCTGCGGCGGCCCGCTAGCCGCGCCCGGAGCGCTTGCGCTCGTGCTCCTTGAGGAAGCGCTTGCGCACCCGGATCGACTTCGGCGTCACCTCGACCAGTTCATCATCATTGATGAACTCCAGCGCCTGCTCCAGCGACAGCCGGATCGGCGGGGTCAGGATCACGTTCTCGTCCGAGCCGGAGGCGCGCATGTTGGTCAGCTTCTTGGCCCGCAGCGCATTGACCACCAGATCGTTGTCGCGGCTGTGGATGCCGACGATCTGGCCTTCGTAGACCTCGGCCCCGGGCTCGACCAGCATGCGGCCGCGCTCCTGCAGGTTGAACAGGGCGAAGGCCAGCACCTTGCCCTGCTCGTTGGCGACCAGCACGCCGTTGTGGCGCATGCCGACCTGCACTTCGGTGGCCGGGCCGAAATGGTCGAAATTGTGGGCCAGCAGGCCGGTGCCCGAGGTCATCGACAGGAACTCGGTCTGGAAGCCGATCAGGCCGCGCGAGGGAATCACGTAGTCCAGCCGGACCCGGCCCTTGCCGTCCGGCTGCATGTTGTTCATGCGCCCGCCGCGCTCGGCCAGGGCCTGGATGATGGCGCCCTGGTGCTCGTCCTCGACATCGGCGGTCAGCACTTCATAGGGCTCGTGGATTTCGCCGTCCACGTCCTTGCGAATCACTTCCGGCCGCGACACGGCCAGCTCGTAACCCTCGCGGCGCATGTTCTCGATCAGGATGGACAGATGCAGCAGGCCGCGGCCGGAAACCCGGAACTTGTCCGGATCCTGGGTCGGCGACACGCGCAGGGCCACGTTGGTCTTGAGCTCGCGCTGCAGGCGTTCGCCGATCTGGCGCGAGGTGATGAACTTGCCTTCCTTGCCGGCGAAGGGCGACTTGTTGACCTCGAAGGTCATGGACATGGTCGGCTCGTCCACATCCAGGCTGGTCATGGCTTCCGGGCTGGACACGTCGCAGACCGTCTCGGAGATGCCCAGGTCCTCGATCCCGGTCAGGGCGATGATGTCGCCGGCCTCGGCTTCCTCGACCTCGACCTTGTCCAGGCCCAGGAAACCCAGCACCTGCAGCACCTTGGCCCGGCGCATGGCGCCGTCGCGTGCGACCACCATCACCTGCTGGCCCGGACGCACCTTGCCGCGGGTCACCCGCCCGGTGCCGATCACGCCAACATAGGAGGAGTATTCCAGCGAGGTGATCTGCATCTGGAAGGGTCCGTCCGCATTGACCGGCGGCGGGCTGACCTTGTCCACGATGGTCTGGAACAGCGGGTCCATGTTGCCCTCGCGCACGCTGTCGTCAGCGCTGGCATAGCCATTCAGGGCCGAGGCATAGACGATGGGAAAGTCCAGCTGCTCGTCGCTGCCGCCCAGCTTGTCGAACAGGTCGAAGACCTGATCGATGACCCAGTCCGGACGCGCCCCGGGGCGGTCGATCTTGTTCACCACCACGATGGGTTTGAGGCCCAGGGCGAAAGCCTTCTGGGTCACGAAGCGGGTCTGCGGCATGGGGCCATCGACGGCGTCCACCACCAGCAGCACCGAGTCGACCATGGACAGCACCCGCTCCACCTCGCCGCCGAAATCGGCGTGGCCGGGGGTGTCCACGATGTTGATCCGGTAGTCGCCCCAGCGGATCGCGGTGTTCTTGGCCGTGATCGTGATCCCGCGCTCTTTTTCCAGCGCGTTGGAGTCCATGATCCGCTCGCCGAAGTCCTTGCGCACGTCCAGCGTGCCGGACTGTTTGAGCAGGCAGTCCACCAAGGTGGTCTTGCCATGATCGACGTGCGCGATGATGGCGATGTTGCGGAGCTTGTCGAGCATGGCTGGCGAATCGCGGGCAAAAGGCGGCGAAGTCTACAGCAACGCCGCCGGCGCAGCCAGCGCCGGGCGGCAAACCAGCAGCTTGCACGGGGCTGATCCGGCGGAGCCGGATGTCGGCGCTGCGAGTGCCTGACGAGCGGTTTACACTGGCGCCATGAGACTTTCTGCCTGCCTGCTGCTTGCCCTGATCGCCGGCACCGTTGGCGCCCAGCCCCGTGAATTCCGCGCTTTCGCCGTGGCCTACAAGCACGAGATCGACCGCTCGGTCAGCTACGACAGCTTTCGGGCGGCCATCCGTCAGCAGTTCGAACAGGACATCGCGCCGCATCTGCGTGACGATGTGCCCAATCTGGTCAGCTACCCGGAAAACCAGACCCTGATGGCCTATCTGGTCGGCCTGCGCGGCGAGATTGGCCGCAACAGCATCCAGACGGCCGGCGCCATCGCCGGCCTGGCCAGTCTGGCCGGCCCCTATGCTCCACAGATTGCCTACTACCAGGCGCGCTTTCCCGGCACCACCGCGCCAGGCCAGCTGCTCCAGCTGGGCCTGACCGATACCCTGGCCCGGCTGGTGATGGAGACCTTCGGACCGCTGGCCGACGAGTACGACATCTACCTCAGCATCAGCTCCAACCTGGC
>JBFKIN010000284.1:0-4205 GCA_041632255.1 Oceanococcus sp.
CGCCTGCAGTCGGATGCGGCCGAGATGGCCGGGCACGCGACGACCGCCACGGGCCACCGCAATCACCACCGCGCCGTAGCGTTTGCGGAAATCGGCGTCGCCAATGCTCATGCCGATGATGGGCGAGGACGGGGAGAGCACCACCTCCACCAGACGCCGCTCCGGCGTCGCCTGGGCGAGGGCCATATGGTCCGGTGAGAAGGGTGCCAGGCCGTGGACTTCCTGCAACTGCAGCACGCCGCGCGTGTCGCCGACGAAGATCAGACGGTCATTGGCCTGAAGCCGTTCCTCGCGGGAGACCGCGCTCAGCACGTGCGCGCCGCGGACGATTTCAACCAGGTACAGGCCGATCCCGCGACTGTCACGCAGGCCCGACTCGGCAATCGTCTTCCCGACCAGGGGGCCGCCTTCCACGACGGTCATTTCGGTCGAATACTCGCGCGGGTCACCAAAGCTGTCGTCGACGTCCTGGTGCAGCGGCAGCAGGTGGCGTCCGACCAGAACCAGATAAAGCAGGCCGGCGGCCGCCACCACCATGCCGATGGGCGTGATGCTGAACATGCCCAGTGTGCTGTGCCCGGTCATGCCCTCATACAGGCCCAGCACGACCAGATTGGTGCTGGTGCCGATCATCGTCAGCGTGCCCCCCAGGACGGCGGCATAGCTGAGGGGGATCAGCAGCTTGGACACGGCGATGCCGGTGCGTTGCGACCAGTTGTTGATGGCCGGAATCAGCGCCGCCACGATGGGCGTGTTGTTCATCACGCTGCTCAGCGCCGTGACGGGCAGCATCACGCGCAACAGCGCGCCCAGCTCGCTGCGGGGCTTGCCCAGAACGCGTGAGCTCAGCCAGCCGACACCGCCTGTGTGGCGGACGCCGGCGGCGATGATGTACAGGAAGGCGATCGTGGCCAGGCCCGGATTGGCGAAGCCGCTGAGCAGGCTGGCCTGGTCGACCACGCCCGACAGGGCCAGGGCGGTGAGCGCCATCAGCAGAATCCGGTCCGGGCCGTAGCGGGTCAACATCAGGGCCGCGAAGACCGCCAGGGTCAGCGCCAGAACAAAGAGGGCTTGCATGGATGTGATGGACCGTGATGGTGCGACGTGCGTCTCAACCCGCGCCGTGGAACAATGACTGCCACGATGTCCGCGCATAGTAGCAAAGCCGCCGCGCTGAATAGGCCATAAGCATATGGACAAATTTGATCGCATCTACGCGATGCACCGCATCCTGTCCGGTCGCCGCACGCCGATCTCGCATGAGGACCTGCAACAGCAGCTGGAGTGCTCCCGCGCGACGGTGACGCGCACCCTGGAGCTGCTGCGGGATCACCTCAATGCGCCGGTGATCTATGACCGGGAGCGCAATGGTTACATCTACGCGCGGCAGGGTGAGGCCTGGGAGTTGCCCGGTTTCTGGCTGAGCTCGCGCGAGATCGTCGCCCTGATGGCGGGCATGAAGTTTCTTGGCGAGTCCGGCCAGGGGCTGCTGTCGGAACTGGTGCGCCCTTTCCGGATGCGTCTGGAAGAGATGCTGCGGACCAAGCACATGGGCGCGGGCGAGCTGCTGCGGCGGGTCCGCATTCTGACCACCAATGCGCGACCGCAGGGTGCCTTCTTCCATGTGGTGGCGGACGCCACGGTGCGCCGCCGTCGCCTGCAGATCAGTTACCACAGCCGGACGGCGGATGAGGAGTCCCGGCGGGAAGTGTCTCCGCAGCGGCTGGTGCACTACCGCAACAACTGGTACCTGGACGCCTGGTGCCACAGCAGGAATGGCCTGCGAACATTTTCCATCGACCGTATCGGTCAGGCGAGCATGGGTGAGGAGGCGGCCCGGGACATCCCGGAGCGCGAGCTCGATGCCCAGCTCGCCCACAGTTACGGCATCTTCGCCGGGGCGCCCGCCGCTGTCGCGGAACTGCTGTTCAGCGCCCACGCGGCGCGCTGGGTGGCGGAGGAGACATGGCATCCGGAACAGCGCGGGCAGTGGCAGCAGGATGGCCGATATCTGCTGGAGCTGCCCTATGCGCAGCCGGCCGAACTGGTGGGCGAAATCCTGCGTTTCGGTCCCGACGTGGAGGTGCGCGCGCCGGCGGCGCTGCGGGAGCTGGTCCGGGAGCGGCTGAGCGCGGCCCTGGCCGCCTACGCGGCGGAATCCGCCACGGCCTGACTCAGGCCGCCGCGGCCACCCCCGAGCCGTCCGCTTTCGCCGCGGCCAGAATCATGTCTGCCGCCTTCTCCGCAATCGCCATGCAGGGGGCGTTGGTGTTGCCGGAAATGATGCTGGGCATGATCGAGGCGTCGACCACGCGCAGACCCTGCATGCCGTGCACCCGGAGCTGCGGATCGACCACCGCCATCGCGTCGGTGCCCATCTTGCAGCTGCCGACCGGGTGATAGACGGTTTCCGCGCCCTTGCGGATGGCTTCCTCGATGTCCTGGTCGGTTTTCACGTCGGGGCCCGGCGCATACTCCTCGCCCAGATGGTCGGCGAAGGCGGGCGCCTGCATGATGCGCCGGCCGAGTTTCACGCCCTCCCGCAGCGTGGCGAGATCGTCCGGGTGATCGAGATAGTTCGCCTCGATCCGGGCCGGTTCCAGCGGGTCCGCCGAGCGCAGCCCGATGCGGCCCCGGCTTTTCGGGTGCAGGTCGCAGACATGCAGGGACATGCCATAACCATAGCGCAGGGTCCGCCCATGGTTTTCCAGCCGGGTTGGAATGAAGTGGAACTGCAGGTTCGGGGCGGGCAGCGAGGGGTCGGTGCGGGCAAAGGCCCCGCCCTCGGCGAAATTGCTGGCGAAATGACCTCGCCGGAAAAACAGGTAGCGCAGCAGCGCCACCAGAGTGGAGGGCAGGGCGGACAGGGCCAGCCCCACCGCTTCGCGCTTGCGGTCCTGGTAGCTGAGCACGTAGTCGAGGTGGTCCTGGAGATTTTCTCCGACCCCTGGCAGCTCATGATGCACCGTGATGTCATGCCGGCGCAGTTCCTCGGCCGGGCCGATCCCGGACAGGAGCAGCAACTGCGGGGAATTGATCGCGCCGCCCGAAAGGATCACTTCCCGCTCGCAGTGGGCCTGCATGGTCTGGCCGTTGTGGCGGTATTCGACGCCGACCGCCCGGTGGCCATCGAGCAGGATGCGGGTGGCGTGGGCGCCGGTCACGATGTGCAGGTTGGGTCGGGTGTCGCGGATCGGGGTCAGGTAGGCTCGGGCCGCAGACCAGCGGCGGCCATCGTCCTGGGTGACCTGATAGAGGCCGGCGCCTTCCTGTTCGGCCCCATTGAAATCCGGGTTTTTCGCCAGTCCGCACTGGGTGGCCGCCTCGACGAAGCGCAGCGAGGTCGGATTGGGTTCAAGCGCATCGCTGACTCGCAGGGGGCCGCCGGTGCCGTGCCAGTGATCGGCGCCGCGCGCATTGTGCTCGTTACGGCGGAAATAGGGCAGCAGATCCTCATACGACCAGCCGGGGTTGCCCTGCGCCGCCCACTGATCGTAATCGGCCGGATTGCCGCGGATATAGACCATGGCATTGACGGAGCTGGACCCGCCGAGAGTCTTGCCGCGCGGCCAGAACAGGCTGCGCCGGCCAAGATTCTCCTGCGGGGTCGTGTCATACAGCCAGTTGTGCTTCTGGCTCTGCATCAGCATCAGCACGCCGAAGGGCATGTGAATGAAGAAGCTCTTGTCCTCGGGGCCGGCTTCCAGCAGCAGGACCCGGGTGTCGGGGTTCTCGCTCAGGCGGTTGGCCAGCACGCAGCCGGCCGAACCGGCGCCGACGATGATGTAGTGGTACATGGTCTCTCCAGGCGCTGGCGGATCACCAATTTAGGCGGTGCTGACCGATCGGTCAATTGCAGGCCTGGCCGGCTCCGATCAGGCAACGGCGAGGCGGCGGAAATGGTGATACTTGGCGTTCTCGGCGGGGTCGAAGCCGGGGTCCTCGGATCATCGCCGTTGTCACCATCGGCAATCCACAGGGTGGCGGCGCCGGGCGCGACGGCAATCCCTGCCATGGCCGAAAAGCGGTGTTGCCGCCGGTGCCGCCGCGCAATGTCCGGAGGGGGCGCACGGTCAAGCCGGACGCCCCCTCCCGTCAGGCGCTACTCGAAACGCTTGCCCTGGGCGGCCATGTCCCGCAGCAGTTGTGGCGGGCGGAAGCGTTCGCCGTAGGCGTCGGCCAGGGCATCGGCGCGGGCCACGAAG
>JBFKIN010000285.1:0-4201 GCA_041632255.1 Oceanococcus sp.
CGAGCATTACAGCGGCGGCCATGAATGGCGGGAAGAAGAAGACACACCGGATTACGATCACGCGCTGGTGCGCAACCGGCTCAATACCCTGCGCCGTCTGCGCTATCAGAACCGTCTCAAGGACCTGATGTATGAATTGCGCCAGGGTCTGCACTGGAATCTCGGCAATTCGGGCAATCCAGTGCTGTATGGCGTGTCGCCTCTGGGTACGAAATATCTGATCGAGTCCTACCTCGACACGGTAACCGAGGCACTGCGCTGGATCGCCCGCGAAACTCACGAAGACGTGGGATACCGCACCAAACGCGAATTTTTCTCGGATCTGGCGCAGAGCTACGGTCGTTCGGCCCTGATGCTGTCCGGTGGCGCCACCATGGGGCTGTTCCATGTGGGGGTGGTCCGTGCGCTTTACGTGCATGACTTGCTGCCCGGGGTTATCTCCGGCTCCAGCGCGGGTGCGCTGGTGGGCGCGGCGGTGACCAGCCGCAGCCAGGCGGAAGCCGAAGAACTGATGAACCCCGACAACATCCATACCGATCTTTGGGGACTGCTGCCACCGCGCGATATCCGGCGCACCGGCGGCATCATGGACCAGCACAAGCTGCGCCGCGGTTTGGCGCAAAACATCCCGGACGTGACCTTCGAAGAGGCTCATGCCGCCTCGGATCTGGCGATGAACATCACGGTTTCTCCGGTGGCAGCCAACCAGCCGGCGCGCCTGTTGAACCATCTGACCTTCCCGCATCTCTACCTGCGCGAGGCCATTCTGGCGTCCTGCGCCGTGCCGCTGCTGTTCCCCCCGGTGAAGCTCGCGACCCGCAATCTGCTCGGTCAGCGGGAACCGTACATGCCGTCACTGCGCTGGGCGGATGGATCCCTGCAGAGTGATCTGCCGCGCATGCGTCTGCGGCGGCTTTTCAATGTCAACCACTTCATCGTCAGTCAGACCAATCCGCACGTGCTGCCCTTCCTCAGCGAACGGGGGCCGGACGAGTCCGGCCTGATGCACGGCGTCCAGCGCATGGCGCTGAACTCGGCCCGGTTCCAGGCCAAGGTGGCCTTGCGCTTCGTGCGCAACAATCTGCCGGAGCCGTTGCAGCAAATCCGGCGCCACCTGGACTACGCGACCGGCATCCTCAGTCAGGATTATCGGGGTGACGTCACCATCCTCCCGCAGTTCGATCTCTCCAGCTATTCACGGGTGATTCGCAATCCTCGGGAATCAGACGTCAAGCGGATGATCCTGCAGGGCGAACGCGCCACCTGGCCAAAGCTGGCCATGATCCGCCATCAGACCTGCATCAGCCGCACCCTGGCGCATTGCCTGGAGGAACTGGAGCAGGGCCAGCGGGGCAGCAACGCGGCTTAGTGCGGCGGCAGTGACTGGTCCGCTGCCCGACGGATGGGCAGCCGGCCAGTGCACTAGAGTGCTGCGATCCTGTCCCGTTGCGTGCTCAGTTCGGCCAGGGTCTGGCGCTGTTTCTCGGCTTGCTCGCGGGCCTTGGCGACCACCGCCTCCGGCGCCTTGTCAACGAAACTGGGGTTGGACAGCCGCGTCTGGGCCGAGGCGAGCTCCTTCTCCAGCTTGGCCATTTGCTTGTCCAGCCGGGCCAGTTCCGCGTCCTTGTCGATCAGCCCGGCCATGGGCACCAGCAGCTTCATGGTCCCGACAACGGCAACCGCGGACTCCGGTGCGTCCTCGCCAGCGACAGTGATGCTGTCGATGCGTCCGAGGAAATTCAGCCAGGGCCGCATGCTGTCCAGCCGGCGCTGATCTTCCGTGCTCGCGTCCTGCACCAGGATGTCCAGCGGCTTGCCGGGGGAGATGTCCATTTCGCCGCGAATCTGGCGAATGCCGAGCAGGCATTCCTGCAGCCAGGCGATCTCGGCCTCGGCCTGCTCATCCTTCTTGCTCGGGTCCGCCACCGGGTAGGGCTGGTGCATGATCGTGCTGCCGCCGCGGCCGGCCAGCGGGCCGATGCCCTGCCAGATCTCCTCGGTGATGAAGGGCATGATCGGGTGCAGCAGGCGCAGTATGGTCTCCAGCACCCGCACCAGGGTGCGCCCGGTGCCCCTGCGGGCCGCCTCGTCCTCGCCGTTCAGGATCGGCTTGGTCAGCTCCAGATACCAGTCGCAGAAGTGGTGCCAGACGAATTCGTGTAGTTCCGCCGCGATCAGATCGAAACGGTAGTTCGCATAGTGGCGATTCACCGTGGCTTCGGTCTGCTGCAGCCTGGAGACAATCCAGCGGTCGGGCAGGCCGGGCGTGCCTTCGCTCTCAAGGTCCAGGTCCGCGACCACCATGTTCACGTAGCGGGCCGCATTCCACAGCTTGTTGCAGAAATTCTTGTAGCCGGCCAGACGCTGGGTGTCGAAGCGGATGTCGCGGCCGGTGGAGGCGAGCGCTGCGAAGTAGAAGCGCAGCGCGTCCGTGCCGTGGGCCGGGATACCCTCGGGGAAATCCTTGCGGGTCTGTGAGGCGATCTTCTGCGCCAGCTGCGGCTGCATCAGGCCGGTGGTGCGCTTGGCCAGCAGGGCATCGAGGGTGATGCCGTCGACGATGTCCAGCGGGTCGATCACGTTGCCCTTGGACTTGGACATCTTGGCACCGGAGGCGTCGCGCACCAGGCCGTGCACGTAGACCTCGCGGAACGGCACATCATCCATGAACTTCAGGCCCATCATGATCATGCGGGCGACCCAGAAGAAGATGATGTCGAAGCCGGTGACCAGCACGCTGGTCGGGTAATGCTTCTTCAGTTCGGCCGTGTCGGCCGGCCAGCCCAGGGTGGAGAAGGGCCACAGCGCGGAGGAGAACCAGGTGTCCAGCACGTCCTCGTCCTGGCGCAGGGGCAGATCCTCGTTCAGGCCATGCTGCGCGCGCACTTCGGCCTCGTTGCGGCCCACGTAGATGTTGCCGGCCTCGTCATACCAGGCGGGAATGCGGTGGCCCCACCAGATCTGCCGCGAGATGCACCAGTCCTGGATGTTGCGCATCCACTCGAAGTAGGTCTTGGACCAGTTCTCCGGCACGAAACGAATACGGCCGGATTCCACCGCCGCGATCGCCGGTTCGGCCAGCGGCGCCGCCTTCACGAACCACTGGTCGGTCAGATAGGGCTCCAGCACCTGGTGGGTGCGGTCACCACGGGGCACCATCAGGCGGTGATCCTGGACCTTCTCCAGCAGTCCGGCGGCGTCCAGGTCGGCCACCACCCGCTGGCGCGCCTCGAAGCGGTCCAGGCCACGATAGGGTGCCGGAACCGCGTCGTTGAGACTGGCGTCATCGTTGAGGATGTTGATCAGGTCCAGGCCGTGGCGCTGGCCCATCGCATAGTCGTTGAAATCATGCGCCGGGGTGATCTTGACCACCCCGGTGCCGAATTCGCGATCCACGTAGTCGTCGGCGATGACCGGAATCTCCCGGTCGGCCAACGGCAGGCGCACCATCTTGCCGATCAGGCCCGCGTAGCGTTCATCCTCGGGGTGGACCGCCACGGCGGTGTCGCCCAGCATGGTTTCCGGCCGGGTGGTGGCCACCACCAGATGGCCGGAACCGTCCGCCAGCGGGTAGCGGAAATGCCACAGATGGCCGTTTTCCTCCTGCGATTCCACTTCCAGGTCGGACACCGCGGTCTTCAGGATCGGGTCCCAGTTGACCAGGCGCTTGCCGCGATAGATCAGCCCCTCTTCGTGCAGCTTGACGAAGACCTCGGTCACCGCAGCCGACAGGCCCTCGTCCATGGTGAAGCGCTCGCGTTCCCAGTCCACCGAGGCGCCCATGCGGCGCAACTGGCGGGTGATGTTGCCGCCGGACTCGGCCTTCCATTCCCAGACCTTGTCGAGGAAGGCCTCGCGGCCCAGTTCATGGCGACTCTGACCCGCCGCGGCCAGTTGCCGCTCCACCACCATCTGGGTGGCGATGCCGGCATGATCGGTGCCCGGCTGCCACAGGCTGGCGTGACCCTGCATGCGGTGGTAACGGGTCAGCGCATCCATGATCGTGTCCTGGAAGGCGTGGCCCATGTGCAGGGAGCCGGTCACGTTGGGTGGCGGGATCATGATGCAGTAGGACTCACCGTCCATCCCCATGCGGAAGGCGCCGTCCTTTTCCCACTGGGCGTACCAGCGCGCTTCGATGTCTGATGGGTTGTAATGCTTGTCCATGCGTGTGTCGTTGTCCGGGGCGGGCGGCAAAACG
>JBFKIN010000286.1:0-4193 GCA_041632255.1 Oceanococcus sp.
CCAGCCGGCTCATCAGGCCGACCTTGGGCTTCTTCGGATTGGCCAGGCTGTAGATCAGTTTGGCCACGTCGTACTCGAGCAGGGATTCGCGATTGGGCTGGAAGAAGGCGATGGTCTCGACATCGTCCAGGGTGTTGGTGCCGGCCAGGCCGAAGTACAGGCTGTCGCCCGCATCGTTCAGCGGCACCGCCTGGATGCCCAGTTCCACCGCGCGATCCTCCTCGGTGGAGAAGGGTTCCGGCGCGATCAATTCCAGGCGCAGCTTGTCACCGCCGCGCAGGGCGACCTCTTCCAGGAACTCCTGCACCCGGGTGGCGTAGGTCTGCAGCGGGGGCACGCTGCTGGCGGCCTCCCGGTTGTAGAAGAAATACAGCTGCACCGGCTCCTCGATCTTGTCGAGGATGTTGCGGGTGCCTTCGCTCAGGGTGTAGAGCCGGTTCTCGGTCAGGTCCAGGCGCCAGCCCTTGAACATCAACTGGCTGAGGGTGACGACCGCCAGCAGGCCGATCGCGACGATGAACAGGCTGCTGCGGCCATAGGCCTTGTGATGTGTCATGCGTCTCTCCTAGTCGGCTTTCTTCAGGTCGATCACGATGGCGCTGGCATACAGCCAGGCGACGATGAAGGCGCAGAAGAAGATCAGGTCGCGCAGATCGATCACGCCCCGGGTGATGGCCTGGAAATGAGTCAGGAAAGACAGGCTGGCGACGGCGCGGGTGATGCCGTCGGGCAGCCAGGCGGAGAACATGTCCAGCACCAGCGGAAAGCCCGCCAGGGTGAACAGGAAGCAGACCATCAGCGAGACCACGAAGGCGATGACCTGGCTCTTGGTGCAGGCCGAGATGCAGATGCCCACGGCCAGATAGGCGCCGGCCATCAGCAGCGAGCCGATGTAGGCGGCCAGGATCACGCCGTTGTCCGGGCTGCCCAGGTAGTTCACCGTCAGCCACATGGGCAGGGTCCCCGCCAGGGCGATGGCGATGAAGGCCCAGGCGGCCAGGAACTTGCCCCAGACCGCCTGGCTCATGCGAATGGGCAGGGTCAGCAGCAGTTCGATCGACCCCGCCTTGCGTTCCTCGGCCCAGATCCGCATGGAGATGGCCGGAATCAGGAACAGGTAGAGCCAGGGATGGAAGGTGAAGAAACTCTGCAGATCCGCCTGGCCACGGCCGAAGAAGTTGCCCAGATAGAAGGTGAACACCCCGGTCAGGACCAGGAAGATCACGATGAAGATGTAGGCCAGCGGCGTGGCGAAGTAGGCCGCCAGTTCGCGGCGGAAGATGATGTTCGTCGCGTTCATGACAGGTCTCCTCCCGTGATCTGGCGGAAGTAGTCATCCAGCTTGCCGGATTCGGTCTGGGCCGCCAGATTGGCCGGCGTGTCGTCTGCCAGCAGCTTGCCGCGGGCGATGATCATGGCCCGCGAGCAGACCGCATCCACCTCTTCCAGGATGTGCGTGGAGATGATCACGATCTTGTCCTGGGCCATGCCCTGGATCAGTCGACGCACTTCGTGCTTCTGGTTCGGGTCCAGGCCGTCGGTGGGTTCGTCCAGGACCAGCACCTGCGGGTCATGCAGGATGGCCTGGGCCAGCCCGACCCGGCGGCGGAAGCCCTTGGACAGGGTGTCCAGCTTCTGGTGCAGGACATCTCCCAGGTGGATGTCAGCGACGACGGCATCGATGCGCGTCTGCTTCAGCGCCCCGCTCAGGCCACGGATGTCGCCGATGAAGCCCAGGAATTCCGCCACCGTCATGTCGCCGTATCCCGGCGCGCCCTCCGGCAGGTAGCCGAAGCAACGCTTGGCGGCGACCGGGTCTCTCTGGATGTCATGGCCCATGATCCGGGCGGTTCCGCCACTGGGCACCAGAAATCCGGTGATCATTTTCATCGTGGTCGACTTGCCGGCGCCATTGGGTCCGAGGAAGCCGAGCACCTCCCCGGGCGCGACCTTGAACGACAGGTCATCCACAGCCATGCGGTCGCCAAACCGCTTGCTGAGATGGTCCACCTCAATCATCAGTTTCCCCCTGGTTTTTTGAGACTGAATTAACGAAGCATCAGGAAAAAGGCCCGGTTGCCGCGTCGGATGTTGAGCAGCAACTCGCCGCGGGATGCCGCGGCGGCCTTCTGGAAATCATCGATGTCCCGCACATCGCGCCGGTTCACCGAACTGATCACGTCGCCGGGACGCAGGCCGGCGCGGGCGGCCGGGCTGCCGGATTCCACTTTCTTGATCAGAATGCCGGTGCCATGCAGAGGATGGCCGGGATCCAGTTCGGCCAGCGTGGCGCCGCCGAGGAATTCGCTCAGCCGGGCAGCCTCCACGTCCTGCGGCGTGCTGATCCTGGCGCTCAGGCGTCGCGCGCGACCGTCACGCAGGACTTCCAGTTCGATTTCCTCGCCGGCTCTCACCAGACCAATGGCATTGCGGAGGTCGTCGGCATCCTTCACCGGCCGGCCATTGACCGCGGTGACCACGTCGCCGGAACGCAGCCCGGCTCTGTCCGCCGTGGACCCGGATTCCACCTGTGTGATCACGGCACCACGCCGACCCTCGGCCTTGAGCGCGCTGGCCAGGTCTTCGGTCAGGTTCTGCACGCTGACCCCGAGTCGACCGCGCTGCACTGCGCCGAACTCGATGATCTGTTCCATCAGAGAGCGGGCCATGCGCGAGGGGATGGCAAAGCCGATGCCGACGTTGCCGCCGCTGGGGCCGACGATGGCGGTATTGATGCCGATCAGCTGGCCCTTCATGTTGACCAGGGCGCCGCCGGAATTCCCCGGGTTGATGGAGGCGTCGGTCTGGATGAAGTCCTCGTAGCCCTCGATGCCCAGGCCGCTGCGGCCGAGCGCGGACACGATGCCCGAGGTGACCGTCTGGCCAAGGCCAAAGGGGTTGCCGATGGCGACCACGTAATCGCCAACCCGCAGCTTGTCCGAGCTGCCGAAGGACACGGCCGTGAGATTGTCAGCGGGCACCCGGATCACGGCGATGTCGGTTTCCGGGTCGCTGCCCACGAGTTCGGCTTCCAGCACACGGCCGTCCGCCAGGGTGACGGAAATCTGATTGGCCCGGTCGATGACGTGGTGATTGGTCAGCACGTAACCCTTTTTTGCATCGACGATGACGCCCGACCCCAGGCTCTGGGTCTCGCGCTGGCGGGGTTGCGACGGCAGATTGAAGAAGTAGCGGAAGAAGGGGTCGGCCAGCAACGGGTTGTCGCTGCTCTGGATGCGTGAGCGGGTGGCGATGTTGACCACGCCGGGGGTGACCCGTTCCAGCATCGGGGCCAGACTGTCGTGGTCTCCCGGCGCGTGCGCCGACACCGCCGGTCCGGTGGCCAGCAGCAGGAGCACAATCAGACTGCGCAAGGGGCTAGGTAGTGTCATTGTCTGGCAAATGCTGGAGTCACGCTGGATAATGCGGTCCTTCGACGCGCCGGCAACTGCCGGCTCGAATGGGGGCGTCTTGCGGGGATTTCAAGTCGGGCAACGCCGCACGCGGAACCCGCATCACGGACCTGGCCACGATGAGATTGATTTCGATGAGAAAAGTTTCGCTGCTTGGATGGATCGTACTGGCCGGTGCTTCCGGCACCGCCACCGCGACGGAAGTGGGCTACTGGCCCTGGTATGCCCGGGTACAGGGAGAAGTCCAGCACCTGGGGCGGCCCGTGAGTCTGCGCGACGAGATGGGATTTCGCAACAGCGCCAGTCACGGCTTTTTGATCGATCAGGGCTGGCTCCGCCTCAGCTACATGCCCATGGATTACGCTGCCTTCGGCACCCTCAGTGAGGACACGACTTTCGGTGGCACCCAGTTCAGCTCCGACACGCAAGTCTATTCCACGGCCGACATCACCGACCTGGGTGCCCGCTTCCTCTGGCCGCTGTTGGACGGGCGGCTGGGGGTTGGTGGCAGCATCAAGATTCTGGATGGCGAGGTTGAGGTATCGGAGGCCGCGGAAGATGGCCAGTCCGACAGTCGCACCTTCAGCGAGGTCTTTCCGACACTCTCCCTGCAATACGATCAGCCGGTCATGGATCTGTTCAGCCTGGGCCTTGAGGCGAATTACATCGGTTACGAGGATCAGTGGATTCTTGAACTGGACGCGAGCATCAGCGTGCAGACCCGCTACACGCGCATCGGTTTCGGCTTTCACCAGAAAGAGTACGACCTGGAAGAAAACG
>JBFKIN010000287.1:0-4175 GCA_041632255.1 Oceanococcus sp.
AACAGGTCTTTCGCCTGATACTCGTGTAAATTCATCGAAAGGTTCCCTGCAAAAGCGCCGCGAAGGCTAGCCGATTGGGCGCCGTGCGGCAAAGACTGAATTGATGATGATACTACTGCGTGTGCTGCTGTTGGGCGCGCTTGTGTGGCTGGGGTGGATGATCTGGCGACAATGGCGGGGCCCGGTCGCCGGCAAATCCCCCGAAGCGCTGGAGAAAATGGTGCGCTGCTCGCAGTGTGGCCAGCATGTGCCCAAGGCCTGGACCGTGGAGGTTGATGGCCAGCGCCGTTGTCGCGACCACGCGCAGGACAGGTAAGGCCGCTTGATCTCGAAAGCAGGCCACTCGCGGATCTCGGGGGCCGACCCTTGGCGCACGCTGGAGGCCCTGAGCCTTTACCGGCTGGTCGCCAGCGTCGCGCTGATCGTGCTGGCCTCGAGCGCCTACCGGCCACCCTATTTCGAAGGTGCCGGAGCCGGCTTCATTGACGCGATCTTGTTCATTTACCTACTGGTCGCGGCGTTTCTGATCGTGATGGTCCGTGGCAGGCGCCCTTCACACCTGTGGCAGGGCGCGCTGCAAATCACGACCGACATCGGCTTCATCATCCTGCTGGACTACAAGACCGGCGGGATCGCCAGCGGCCTGGGCGCGCTCCTCGTCACGCCGATCACCGCGGGCAGCCTGCTATTCGACCGGCGCCTGACCACAGTGCCACCGGCCATAGCCACCATTGCTTTGCTGTTGGTAGAAATCTATCTCAATCTGGAAATTCCCGACTACCAGGAGCAATACACTCAGACCGGGATTCTGGGTGCTGGCTTGTTCATCATTGCGGTCAGCGGAAGCATTCTCACCCGCCGCGCCCGTGAATCCGAGGCGAGAGCCCATAAGGCCCAGAGCGATGTGGCCAAGCTGTCTGCCCTGAGCGAGTCGGTGATACAGAAACTGCAGGCCGGGGTTCTTGTCTGCGACGCCAGTGGCCAGATCGAATTGAGCAACAGGGCTGCGCGCCGCCTGATGGGCAGCGACACCGAGCCAGGCCGCCACCTGGCGACCTGCGAGCCGGCCATCTGGCACCGGCTATCGCATTGGCTCCAGGATCCGGACGTGGTCATGAGCTCGGCAGTCAAGCTCAGCGACGACCAGCGCGCCTGGGTACAATTCACCCGGCTGGGCCATGGCGAATCAGCTTCCACGCTCATTGTGCTGGATGACGCATCTCGCGTGGAGGAGCAGGCGCAGGATCTCAAACTTGCCTCTCTGGGCCGGCTAACCGCCAGCATCGCACACGAGTTGCGTAATCCGCTGTCAGCCATTCAGCATGCAGCCGAGCTGGCCAGCGAATCGCCGGATCTGGTGAGCGACGACAAAAATCTCGTGGACATTATCCGTCGCCAGACGTCACGCCTCGATGAAATTATCCGCAGCGTCTTGAGCCTGTCCCGCAAGAATGCGGGGATCCCGCAGTCACAATCGCTGCAGCAACTCGTAACCGTCGCAGTCGACGATTTTCAGCATTCGGAGCAGCCCGCTCCGATCGTTTCAGTCAATGTCGAACCACCTGACCTGCAGGTTCTTGTCGAGCCCGTGCAATTACAGCAGATTCTGCATAACCTGCTGCACAACGCCACCTTACATGCCCGAATCGACGACCGGGCATTGAAGATTGAGATCTACGCGCATCCATCAAGGGATGGAGATGAGGTGGTGATCGAATTGCGTGACAATGGCCCGGGCATTTCTAAAGACATTTCTTCTCAGGTGTTCGAACCCTTTTTCAGCACATCTCACCAGGGAACGGGACTGGGCCTGTTCATCACGCGGGAGCTTTGCAAAGCTGCCAACGGCGATCTGCAACTGATCAGCCAGCATGCCTCACCCGGCGCCTATTTCCGCCTCAGTTTGCCTGCCAGGCTGGCCCAGCCATGAATCCAAGCCGCGCGCTGATCGTCGATGACGAGGCCGATATTCGGGCCCTGCTAGAAATCACCCTGTCACGGATGGGCCTGGAAACGGTGACTGCCGGCAATCTTCGCGACGCGGTACGAGCCCTGGAGTCCGGACCATTTCAACTTTGCCTGACAGACATGCGCCTGCCGGATGGCCTGGGCATCGAACTGGTGCAGCGAATTCAGCGCGACTACCCGGACCTGCCGGTCGCCGTCATCACGGCATATGGCAATGCCGAGGATGCAGTGACCAGCCTCAAATCTGGGGCCTTCGACTTCGTGACGAAGCCGGTCAGCATCGATACGCTGCGCCGGCTGGTGAAAAGCGCCCTGAAAACAGGCCACGCGGCGCCCGAAGCGAGCGCAGACGCCGACCAGCTCACCGGCAGCACGCCAGCGATTACCGAACTGCGTCGACTGATCGCCAAGCTGGCCCGCAACCAGGCGCCGGTTCACATCCACGGCGAATCCGGAACAGGCAAGGAACTGGTCGCGCGCATGATCCATGATCAGGGCGCCCGGGCCGGGCGCGCCTTCGTGCCGGTGAATTGCGGGGCGATCCCGGACGAGCTCATGGAAAGCGAGTTTTTCGGCCATGTGAAGGGCAGTTTCACCGGCGCCGTGGCCGACCGCAGTGGCCTGTTCCAGGCCGCGGAAGGCGGCACCCTGTTCCTCGACGAGGTCGGCGACCTGCCCCTGCACATGCAGGTCAAATTGCTGCGAGCCATCCAGGAGCGCCGTGTCAGACCGGTGGGCAGCAGCCATGAGATTCCGGTCGATGCCCGGATCATCTCCGCCACCCACCGAAACCTGCGCGAGTTGATTGCTCAGGGTCGTTTCCGAGAGGACCTGTACTATCGCCTGAACGTGATTGAGGTCAGCGTGCCCCCGCTGCGCGAGCGGCGACAGGACATCCCGCTGCTAGCCAAGCAGATCCTGGCCCGGATCGGCAGCCAACAGCAGGCCGTGCCGGACCACATCTCCGCGGGGGCGCTGGACGCGCTGCGTGCCTACGATTTCCCGGGCAACATCCGGGAACTGGAGAACATCATCGAGCGGGCGGCAGCACTGGCTGACACGACCACGATCGAGGCGCAGGACCTGCAGCTGCCGGAGAGCAGCAGTGCCGCGGAGGAGCCCGTTCTCGGCGAGCCCGCGAGCATCGATGAGTCGCTCGAACAAGCCGAGCGGGAGCGTATCGTCGCTGCGCTGGAAAAAACGCGCTACAACAAGACCCGGGCTGCGGAACTGCTGGGCATCAGCTTCCGCTCGCTGCGCTACCGCTTGAAGAAGCTGCGCATCGAATAGAAAATTCGCCCCGGATCGCAAGACTTCCTGAACAACAGTGATACCACGTCGAATCAAGGCCAGCCTTATCCACCTGAGTTGCTGCATCGCTGTCGCGGCGGTCGCGATGGCCGTGATCTTTCCCGTCTGGCACCCCGGTGCCATCGCGAAGCTGCAGGGAGTCAGCCGGCTGGTGCTCATACTGATCGCAGTCGACGTGGTGCTGGGTCCGGTGATGACCCTGATCATCTTCAGCCCAAGCAAACCCCTGAGGCTGCTCAAGCTGGATCTGAGCATCATTGCCATGCTGCAGCTGTCCGCCCTGGCCTACGGCCTGATCACCATCTTCCTGGCGCGCCCCGTCTACATCGTGTTCAACGTCGATCGATTCACCATAGTGACGGCAGCGGAGATCGTCGAAGATTCCTTGGATCGGGCTGCCGATCCGGCCTACCGCAGCCTGCCGCTGGGCCGCCCTCAGGTGGTGGCGGCGCGCCTGCCCGAGGATCCGGAAGCCCGCACGGACCTGATGTTCGCATCCCTCGACGGTGGTGCGGATGTTTACCAGTACCCCGAGCATTTCGTCGCCTATGCCGAGGATGCTACGGCAGCTGCCGCCAGGGCGCAGCCACTGGACGATCTGAAATGGCGGAATGACATGACCGGCGACCAATGGCAGGACTTCCTGGACTCGCTTGGCGCGCCGGCCCCCAGTCTGGCCTTCCTACCGGTCGAAGGAAATGCTCGCGAAGGGGTGGCAATCATCCATCGCAGCAGCGGCCAACTGCAGGGCCTGCACGCACTCTTTCCCGTCTGGCCGTGACGGCCTCGGGCGGATTCTGTGGACGCGGGTATCATGAGGCCCCCATCACTGACCGAGTACAACTTGCCACTGGAATTCCCAGGGTTTCGTGGCCATCTGGGATCCATAGCTGTAG
>JBFKIN010000288.1:0-4163 GCA_041632255.1 Oceanococcus sp.
CCGACCACAAGGGCGAGGAACGGGAATGGCCCGAAGGCGCGGTCGACCGCATGGGCGTTCAACTGGAGGCCTTGCGCCTGGTCGAGGGCATGAGCTTCCCGGTGGATGAGCGTCGCCTGACCGTCACCATCGTGGATGACGACCGGATCAAGGACTACACCCTGGCCGTGGTTGGCGCCGAAACCATCGAGGTCCCGGCCGGTCGCTTCGAGACCATCCGGATCGAGCGGATCAATGACCCCCGCAAGACCACCCGTTTCTGGGTCGCACCGGCGCTGGATTACCTGCTGGTCAAGGTCGAGCAGCAGCGCAAGGACGATCCGGTGATCGGCATCGCCCTGAAAACACCACCCCAGCGGCCGCAGCCCACCCCGGACCCCTGATTCAACCCGCGCGCAATCTGCGCTAACGTGGGGGCCGCCCGAATCAGGAGCCGCCATGACCCGCCGCCTGGCTGACGCCGACGCCTGCGTAGACGCCATCATCGAAGCCGTCGGGCCGAGGATCGCCATCGGCCTGCCGCTGGGCCTGTGCAAGCCGCCCATGCTGATCAATGCCCTGTACGCCAGGGCACGGACGGATGCCGGCCTCTCGCTGCGCATCCTCACCGCCCTGACCCTGGAAAAGCCGCGCGGTGACAGCCGCCTGGAGCAGGCTTTCCTCGAGCCCTTTGTCGAACGGGTTTGGGAGGACTGGCCGGAACTCGATTACGCGCGCGACCTTGGCCAGGGCCGTCTGCCACCCAATGTCCAGGTGGTCGAGTTCTACTTCAAGGCCGGCAGCCGCCTGCGCAATGCCCATGCGCAGCAGCACTACATCAGCAGCAACTACACCCACGCCGCCCGCGATGTCTTCGAGCAGGGCTGCAATGTGGTCGCCCAGCTGGTCTGCCGTTCGCCCGACGGCGCGCATCTGAGCCTGTCCGGCAACCCCGACACCGGCCCGGAGCTGATCCGGCTCCTGCAGGACAGCGGGCGGGACTTCATCACCGTGGGCGAAATCAACCAGAACCTGCCCTACATGCACCACGACGCCGAGGTGCCGGCCGACAGCTTCGATCTGCTGCTGGAGCATCCCCGGGGCAACACCCAGCTGTTCAGCACGCCGAAGATGCCGGTGGAAGCCGCCGACTACCAGATCGGCCTGCGCGCCTCGGCACTGATCCGCGACGGCGGCACCCTGCAGATCGGCATTGGCGCGCTGGGCGACGCCATCGTCCACAGCCTGTGCCTGCGCCACAGCGACAACGCGCGCTACCGCGAGATCATCAGCGCACTGGGGATGAGCGAACAGGCCGGTCCGCTGATCGAGCGCATCGGCGGGCTCGGGCCTTTCGAGCAGGGCCTGTACGGCGCCAGCGAGATGTTCGTGGACGGCTTTCTCGATCTCTACCGGGCCGGAGTGCTGAAGCGGCGCGTCTACGACGATGCCCGCCTGCAGCAGCTGCTCAACGAGGGCCGCATTCGCGAGGACGCCATCAGTCCGGACCTGCTCGACGGCCTGGAGGCGCTGGGTGAACGGGTGATCCGCACCCATGAATTCGAAACCCTCCAGTATCACGGCGTGTTCCGTGACGACTGTCGTTACGAACTGGGCCACATCATCGCCCCCGACGGCGAGCGCATCATGGCCAACCTGTCCATTCCGGAGTCGCGTGCGGCGCTGGCCGCCAAATGCCTGGGGGAACGCCTGCGCAACGGGGTGCTTCTGCACGGCGGCTTTTTCCTGGGGCAGCGCAGCTTCTACCAGGCCCTGCGCGAGATGGACGACGCCGAACGCCGCCAGTTCTGGATGACCGGCGTGTACAAGATCAACCAGCTCGACCACGACCCGGATCTGTACAAGGCCCAGCGCCTGCATGCCCGCTTCGTCAACACGGGCATGATGGCGACCCTGACCGGGGCAGTGGTCTCGGATGGCCTGGAGGATGGCCGGGTGGTGTCCGGGGTCGGCGGCCAGTTCAACTTCGTCGACGCCGCCCACCACCTGCTCACCGGCCGTTCCATCCTGCTGATCCGGGCGGTCCGCGGCGAAGGCGCCGAGGCGACCAGCAACATCGTCCCGCGCTACGGCCACACCACCATTCCGCGACATCTGCGCGACATCATCATCACCGAATACGGGGTCGCCGATCTGCGCAGCCAGACCGATGCCGAGGTCGTCAGCCGGATGCTGGCCATCACCGATTCGCGCTTTCAGCAGCGACTGCTGGACGACGCCAAGCGGGCGAACAAGATCGACAGCAGCTATGTCATCCCCGAAGCCTTCCGCCACAACACCCCGGAGAAGCTCCAGGCCCGCCTGGCCGCCCATGGCGAGGCGCTGCCGCGCTTTCCGCTGGGCTGCGACTTCACGCCCGAAGAACTGCGTCTGGCGGCCGCGCTGAAGCAGGTCAGGGCGCGTGCCGGCAGCACCCCGAAATGGCGGCTGCTGCTCAAGGCGCTGGGGACGCCCGATGCCGGCCCGGAGGCCGCGGGCGCCCTGCGGCGGCTGGGCCTGGAGCAGCCGACCGGCCTGCAGGATCGGGTGGCCCGGGCGCTGCTCCTGGAGGCCCTGGCGGAGCAGCCCCCGGTTCGCGCCTGAACCGCGACTGGCTGCGGCATGCCCGCCTCATTTGAGCAACCCGTGCAACTCTGGAACGCGGCGGGCGTCACACCCACATTCCCACTCACAGGACGAGCGATGACATCGATCTTCAAACCCTGGTTCCTGCTGGCCGCGGCGCTGCCCTTCAGCGTCAGCGCCGCGCCCAATTACAGCTACATCGAAGGCGGATACATCGAACGCGATGACAATGGCGGACTGCGCCTGAGCGCCAGCATCGCGCTGGACCCGCGCCTCGCCGCGTTCGGCGCGATCAGCGAGACCGGCCGCGTGGACACCCTGAGCGCGGGCCTGATGCTGCACCAGCCCATCAATCCCGAGCTGGACTGGACCGCCGGCCTGTCGCTGGAATCCTTTGAATCGGGCCGCCACCAGGACACCGGGCTGGGGGTGCGAGCCGGCCTGCGCTGGCAGCCGCCCACCTCTCCGAAGCTGGAACTGAATCCTGAAATCCGGCACCGCGAAATCTTCGACAGCGGCCACACCTCCCTGCGGGTCGCTGCCCTGATCGCGCTCGACGCCCCCTGGCATCTGCAACTGGCGGTTCAGGCGGGCGACGAGGACAGCCTGGAAGCCGGCGTGCGCTACGATTTCTGACCCCGATACCGATCGGCCCCATTCCACACGGTGCGCAATGACATGACCACGGCCTACTACAGCCACCCCGACTGCGAAGGCCACGACATGGGCGCCGGTCACCCCGAGTGCCCCGACCGGGTGCGAGCGGTGGCCGCGGCGCTGAGCGCCGCCGGCTTGATGGACGCGCTGGAACCCCGGGATGTCCCATTGGCGACGCGCGAGCAGCTGGCGCGAGCGCACACCGCGGCCCATCTGGACCTGATCGAAGCCGCGGCGCCGGACGGAGACGAGAGCGTGCGCCTGGATCCGGACACCTGCATGAACCGCCACTCCTTGACCGCCGCGCGCCGCGCGGCCGGGGCCATGGTCGCGGCCGTCGACTGGGTGCTTGAAAGGGACGCCGGCCGGGCATTCTGCAATACGCGTCCGCCGGGTCATCACGCGGAACGTGACCGGGCCATGGGGTTCTGTCTCTACAACAACGTGGCGGTCGGCGCCCTGCACGCGCTGGAGGCACACGGGCTGAGCCGCGTCACCATCGTCGATTTCGACGTGCATTACGGCAATGGCACGGCCGATATTTTTCGCGACGACCCGCGCGTGCAGCTGCTGTCCAGCTACCAGTTCCCCTTGTACCCGCTGGACCGCGACGCGCCCGGCAGCACGCAGCAGATCAATGTGGCGCTGCCCGCCGGCAGTGGTGGAGACGCATTTCGCGCCGCGGTAAGCCGCGGCTGGTTTGAAGCCCTGGACCGCTTCGCCCCGGAACTGCTCCTGATCTCCGCCGGATTCGACGCCCATGCCGAGGATCCGCTGGCCGGGCTGGGTCTGGTGGAAGAGGACTACGCCTGGATTACGCGAGAGCTGCTGCAACGCACCGCATCGCATTGCGCGCAACGTTGCGTGTCCACCCTCGAGGGCGGTTATGCCCTCGGCGCGCTGGGGCGCAGTGCGGTGGCCCATGTCAGGGAATTGCTGCA
>JBFKIN010000289.1:0-4152 GCA_041632255.1 Oceanococcus sp.
GAGTCCCCGCCGATGCGACCATATGGCGTTATGCTTCAGCAATGAGGGCTGAAGACAGGCACATCCCCAGAGCTGCGGGTCGCACCGGGCCGAGTATCGGGTCGTCGGGCGTCCACGCGTGAGCGGCCAGGCGCACACTCCGCGAACCGGCCACGAGACGCCACTGGCGAACGAACTGATTCTGAGCGAGGTCACGCGCCGGACAGGTCTGCCCTCGAGTCAGATTCATGCTCTGGCGCAGACCCGGGACAGAACCCTCTGGCTGGCAACGCCTGCAGGCCTTGCCAGCTACGACGGCGCCCACGTGCGAACCTGGGGTCGCGAAGCCGGGCTGTCGAGCCACGGGCTGCGCGCGCTCGCCGCAGACCCGCGAGGCTTGCTCTGGATAGGCTCGGACGGCGGACTGGATGCGTTCGATGAAAGCGCGCATGCGGTGGACTGGAAAAGCACCGTGGACTGGCCATTCGGGCTGGTGGACCGCATTACCGTGCAGGCGGATGGTCGGCTGCTGGTCGCCACTTCCAGGGGACTGGTCCAGCTCGCGACCGATCCGGGCCAACCCTTTGAGGTCATCGCTCACTTCGATGTCGGTCTGGTCGTGGATGTCGCTGAATTGCCGGACGATCGATGGGTTTGCGCCCTGGCCAGCAACGAAGTGATCGTAGGCGACAGTAACGGCATCGCCCGTGTCCGCAACCCCGAACTGCAGGCCCTGGGCGCGCTCACGGCCCTGGTCGTGGCGAACGCAGACACGGTGCTGGTTTCCGGGCAGGCAGGCATGGCGGTGCTGAGCCTTTCCAGCGGCGCAATGCAATGGGTGGTTCGAGGCAGCGCGGTAGAGGCCATGCTCATCGACCAAGGCACTGTCTGGTTCGGAGCGGGCGCCTCGCTCCGCTGTGCGCCGCTGGCCGATCTCGGCACGGCGAGACTGGTCATGGAGCGGTGCCGGGCCAACGACCTCCTGCGGGATGCAGACGGCAACCTGTGGATCGCGACGGACAACAGCGGGGTGCGCAAGCTGAGCTGTTTGCGCGCCTATCTGGAATTCGATGCCGCCTTTGGCGCGCGCCCCGTCTACTGCATCCGCGAGGATGCTCAGAACGTGATCGTTTCTGGTGACGGCAAGCTTCTGTGCCACGGGGAGCATGGAACGCGGGTCTACCCGGTCCGTGATCTGACCATCTGGGATGCCGTGCCGGATCCTGATGATCCAGAACGCCTGTGGCTGGCCACGCAGCAGGGCTTGTTCCGCGTTGATCCGGCCTCAGAACCCGAAGTGATGTGGTCACGCCATCGCATTCTGGGTAGCCCGGGCCGTTGCCTGCAATCGAGCGAGGCGGGGTTGTGGGTGGGCACCCTCTCGGGGCTGTGTCGCATTGACCGCGACCAGGTGCGGGAATTCGGGGGCAAGGCCGGCGAAACATTGGGATATGTCTACACACTGGCGACTGCGCCGGACGGGCGCCTTTGGGCAGGCACCCTCGGCCGGGGTCTGTGGCGACAGGAGGGCAATCATTTCACCCAGGTTTGTGAAGGCGACGCGCGGCCGGACAGCAATACCTACGCGATCAGTTTCAATGCCGCCGGGCGCGCGCTGGTGACCCAGGACACGCAGCTGTTATGCGAGGCCAGGGATCAGACATTGCGAGCCGTCTATTCCAGTCGCGAGGCCGTCGCCGGATGGAGCGCCTGCTGGCTCGGGGAAGCCCGTGCCCTGCTGGGCTCGACCAGCGGTCTGATCGTGATCGACGTGGAGACTGGCGAGGAAATGCAGCGGGTCAATGCGATCTGCGGGGGACCGGACTGGGAATTCACCACCAGTCGGAGCCTGTGCCGGAGTGCAGACGGCAGATTGCACTGCGGCACTAACGCCGGTCGAATCGAGGTCGATATCGAGCGGCTGGAGGCGCTGCCGTCACCACCCAGTTGCCGCGTGGCCCGATTCCGCTGGGAGAATGTTCAGCCCGAATCCAGGAACGGGGTGCTCTATGTCCGGCCGGGGAAGTGGGCATTTCGGCTTGACGTAGCTTCGGTGTGGTTCATCGACGAAAGCAGCCTCGAGTATCGGTTCAAGCTGGCCGGCTTCGATGAAAACTGGTCACCCTACGCCAGGGAGGGGACGGTGCAGTTCAGCTCGCTGCCGTCCGGCCGTTACGAGCTGCACGCACAGGCTCGCTCGTCGCTGAGTGGAGAGGGGCCTACTGCTTGTCTGGCCACTATTGAGGTTGAAAGCAAGGGCGCCATCCTGGGCGCGCTGGAGGCCACGCTCGACGGCATCGACGAACGCCTCGCGCGCCTCCGGAAGTGGCGCCGTAACCGGGTTCTGTTACAGGAGAATCACCAGGTACAGGCTGAGGTTGCGCGCCAGACCCGCCAGTTGGAAGCGGCGAATGATGAACTGCGCGCCACTGTCGGGCGCCTGCGCGAAATGAGCAACTCCGACCCGCTCACCGGCATCGGCAACCGCCGTCGCTTCGACGCAGCGCTGGCGCGCGAGCTGGAGCGCTGCCAGAGGAAGGGACGACCCCTGGCGCTGGCACTGATCGATGTTGACCATTTCAAGAAGTTCAACGACCGCTACGGACACCAGGCCGGCGACGACTGCCTGCGTGTGGTCGCGCAGGTTCTGCGCGATTCCGTCCGCGACCCCCCTGACGTTGCCGCACGCTATGGCGGTGAGGAGTTCGCCGCCATTCTGCCGGAGCAGGATGTCGAGAGCGCTCGCAAGGTGGCGGAACGTCTCAGGCAGGCACTGCAATCCGCCGGCATAGAACACCTCGACAATGCAGAAGGCGGGGGCCGGGTCTCTGCCAGCATCGGCCTTGCCGTTGACGACGGGACGGACAGCACGGCCCAGGCCGCGGACCTGATAGCGCGCGCGGATGCGGTTCTGTACCGCGCCAAGTCGAACGGGCGGAACCGGGTCGAGATCGACGACCAGGACAGCCCGCCGGGCGCGATCGCCTGAAACGGCGGACGGCCTGGCTGCCGCCTGCGCGATCGCATTCAATGGCAGCATCCGGCGACCGGTGGAGAGACTACAGGGCGTTCGCCCGGCCCATCGACAGGGTCCCGCACCGGGCCGCCGATCGGCATGCCGATCGCAAGGGATCCGGGCCGACCCGGGCCGGCCGCGCCAGGGCTCCGTGTCTGCTCCAGCACTCAGCGCTCCGCTCCGTGGCAGCTCCTGACAGTCGGGCCACGGCCGCGCCTGGCAGCACGAGCAGGCTGCCCTCCTCGCTCACGGGATAGCCCCGGACTGAAACCGGACCGACCGCTTGCACGGACAGGCAGGGGTCGACGAACGTCATCTCCAGAGAAAGGCTGTTTTCACCCAGCTCCGCAAAGATAACGCCGTCGGGACTCAACGGCATCGACTCCCCTTCGCCTGACACGGGAAATCCACTGATGGTCCTGGTGAAGAGAAAAGCCTTGGTGACGCGTGAATACGCAGTCCCCTGGCCAAAATGGGGACGGCACGGTGTGCCGAGGAACGCGCGGCGCGAGGCCTGAAACGAAAAAAGGATCAACAGGCATAACCCATTGATCCTTCTTCTTTTTTGGCGCGCCCGGAGAGATTCGAACTCCCGACCGCCTGGTTCGTAGCCAGGTACTCTATCCAGCTGAGCTACGGGCGCGTTTTCAAATTGTGACCACTTATCCGCTGGTAAAACGGTGACGCCATTATCCCATGACCTACGGGTTCGTAGCCAGGTACTCTATCCAGCTGAGCTACGGGCGCGTGGTGTGCGGTACTGCTGCTGCCGATGCGATGCCGACGTGGCCCGAATGCGACAAGTCCCCGCTAAAGGCGGCGCAGTATACATGAGGGTTCCGGCCCGGCCAAGCATTTGAAGCACAAGATGTCTGGCCCTCACGCCGGAGCGTTGGACGGCCCGCGCAATACGTCATCACAGTTCCTCGAAACGCAGCGAGACAGGCACCGGTGACTCGCCGGGATCGCGATGCCACTGGAGCAGCGCCCGGCCTTCCAGGGTGCTGAGAAAGTAGGCGGCGAGCTGGCCAGCGACGAAGCGGCGCAGGGCCGCGCGACTGCCGTCCAGCGCGCCGGGGCAGACCAGGTCGGGACTGTCGCCGTCGAGCATGTCGGAGTGGCCGTGGTTCTCGGCGACCAGTTCGTAGCGTGGCGGC
>JBFKIN010000290.1:0-4150 GCA_041632255.1 Oceanococcus sp.
CGGACACCCCGCTGATCCGGATCATCTCGGCTGCCCAGGTACTGGCCATGCTGCTGACACTGATCGCGCGGTTCCGGCCCCAATGGCTGCATCGACTGGGGCGGCTGGCGCGTGCCGGGTTCGAGCGCCTGCCCCCACTCGTGCAGTCAGCGCCTCCACGCCAGGCCTTTGGCCGCCACCACGCCGCCTGCCTGCTGCTGCTCACGGCCGCGGCGCTGATCATGGGTGGCACGGCGCTGGGCAGCCGCAACTACCCGGTCAGCGGGGCCCTGCTGCATCAGGGCGAGGTGACCCTGCGCTTCAGCCAGCCCGTACAACCTGCCCGCCTGCTGGTCTACCTGGGCACTGGCCAGGCCAAGCTGCGCCTGCAGCAGCGCAGCGGGCGCGACTGGCTGGAGCTGATGCCCGCTGCCGAGCTGCGCGATTTCTATCGGCTGCACGAGCTGACGCTGACACCGGGCCCACCCGGCCGGGTGTTCCGCCTGCAGTTCAGCGACATCGAGGGCCGGCTGATGATCAACGAGATCGGTCTGCTCGATGCCGGTGGCGCGGCGCTGCCGACACCGCAGCTGCACAGCCCGTTGCCCGGGGCGGCCGCCCTGATCGACGAGCCCGCCACCTGGCTGCCCACCCGCGGCTACAAGGCCAACACCTACTTTGACGAGATCTACCACGCGCGCACCGCCTACGAGTACCTGCACCGCCTGCCTGTCTACGAGACCACCCACCCGCCGCTGGGCAAATGGCTGATTTCGCATGGCATCAGCGCCTTCGGCATGAACCCCTTCGGCATGCGCATCGCCGGGGTCACCGCCACCGCGCTGATCGTGACCGCGCTGGCCTGGGGCGCCTGGCTGCTCAGCGGCCAGCTGCGCGCCATGTGGCTGACCGGCGGACTGGCCCTGTTCGAGTTTTCCCGCTATTCGATCGGGCGCTATTCCACCATCGACGCCTTTCTGATCCTGTTCATCCTGCTCTGCGCGCTGTTTCTGTGGCGCAGCTTCTGCCGGCCGCAGAACAGCGCCTGTCTTGAGGGCTGGCGCCTGAGTCCGGACCTGCTGCTGGCCGGGGGCTTCCTCGGCATGGCCATCGCCACCAAGTGGAGCGCCCTGTACTTCGGCTTCGGCATCTTCCTGTGGTTCAGCTGGAGCCTGTACCACTCCCGGCATGACGCCCAGGCGCCGCCCTGGCCGCGCCTGGTCGGGAACGCCGCCCTGGCCTTTGGCGCGATCCCGCTGCTGATCTACTACCTCAGTTACGTCCCCTTCATGCGCTGCCTGCCGGAGGCGCCGTCGCTGTGGTCAGCCCAGGGCCTGACAGCGTTCTGGGATTCCCAGACCTACATGTGGGGCTACCACGCCCACCTCGAGGACAGCCATGCCTTTGCTTCGGCGTTCTACACCTGGCCACTGCTGCTCAAGCCGCTGTGGCTCTATCTGGACAACCAGCAGACCGCGCTGCGCAGCTCCATCACCCTGCTGGGCAATCCGCTGATCTGGTGGGGAGGCCTGCTCGCGCTGCTGGCCCTGGCCTGTGGCAAGCTGCGCTGGCCACGCCGCGACGGTCTGTGGCTGGGCGCCTGCATCGCCTGCCTGTATCTGCCCTGGGCGTCCGTGTCCCGGGTCAGCTTCCTGTATCACTACTACCCTGTCGTGCCCTTCCTGCTGCTGCTGCTGGGGGTCAGCCTGGCACGCTGGCCATTGCAGGGACCCTGGTCGCGCCACATACCGCTGGCCGCAGTGCTGCTGGCCGGCCTGCTGTTCGTCTGGTTCTACCCCGCCATCTCCGGACTGGCGGTATCACCGGCCTGGTCGGAGTCGCTGCGCTGGCTCCCCGGCTGGTGGATGCTGTGAACCGGTAGCGGCCATGCGGCGGCAGTTCCTGCGTTTCCTGCTGGTGGGCGGCACCGCCACCGTGCTCCAGTACCTGATTCTGGTGCTGCTTGTCGAGCTGGGCGCGTGGCCCGCCACACCGAGTTCGGCGGCGGCTTACGCGCTGGCCGCCGCGCTGAATTACTGGCTGAACTATCACTGGACCTTCGCCAGCCGGCGCGCCCATGGCATCGCCGCCCGGCGCTTTGCAGGCGTGGCGGCGGTCGGCCTCGGACTCAACAGCGTTATCATGTTCTGTCTGGTCGACAGGCTGGCCTGGCACTATGTGCTGGCCCAGGTGATCGCCACGATCACGGTACTGCTGTGGAACTTTCTGGCCCACAGGGCCTGGACCTTCGCCCCGGATGACACGAGCCCGCCATGACCCAACTCGCCATCGTGGTGCCCTGCTACAACGAAGCCGACGTGCTGGAGCGGACCCACGCGCAACTGGGCGCGCTGCTGACGGAACTCGTGGCCAGCGCGCGCATCAGCGACGACAGTCGGATCTATTACGTCGATGACGGCAGCCGGGATGCCACCTGGGACCTGATCGAGAGGCTCGCGCAGCAGGATGTGCGGGTGGTGGGGATCAAGCTGTCACGCAACTGCGGCCACCAGAACGCACTGCTGGCCGGGATGTTCCAGGCCGAGGGGGACGCAGTGGTCAGTATTGACGCCGACCTGCAGGACGATATTCAGGCCATTCCACGCATGCTGGACGCCCACGCTGCGGGAAACGATGTGGTTTACGGGGTGCGTGACAGCCGCCGGGCGGACTCGGCCTTCAAACGTCATTCCGCGGGCGCCTTCTACCGCTTCATGCACCTGATGGGGGTCCGGGTCATCGACCACCATGGCGATTTCCGCCTGCTCAGCCGGCGCGCGATCGATCATCTCAGGGACTACCGCGAGGTCAACCTGTTCCTGCGCGGCATCATTCCGCTGCTGGGCTTTCCCAGCGCCGAGGTGCACTACGATCGCCGGCGCCGCGAAGCCGGCGCCTCCAAGTATCCGTTCAAGCGCATGCTCAGCTTCGCCATGGACGGCATCACGTCCTTTTCGATGGTGCCGCTGCGCATGATCGCCGTGATGGGATTCGGCATCTTCTTCATCACCGCACTGATGAGCGCCTGGGTGCTGTTCCAGGCCCTGTTTGGCGATGACACCGTGCCTGGCTGGGCTTCGACGGTTCTGCCCACCTACTTCCTCGGGGGCATCCAGATTCTCTGCCTCGGCGTGATCGGCGAGTACCTGGGCAAGATTTACGGCGAGATCAAGGCCCGGCCACGTTATGTCGTGGAACGCACCACGCGCTGAAAGTCCTGCGCTTTCAAGCCCATAGATCAAATCCGTGTATAATTCGTCCCCATTTCGCTCACTCGTTTGGGGAACGCTGGATTCACCAGCCGTAACGAATGACCATTTTTCTGATTGCTGTCGCCGTTTCGACGCTGATCTGCGGCCTGCTCATTGCCACTCAGAGCTGGCATGTGCATGTCACAGGACGGCGTGAAGCCGATGCCTGCCATGAATTGCATGACGGGGAAGTCGCGCGCCTGGGCGGTATCGCTGTCTTTGTTGCCGGCGTGGTCTGCCTGACCGTGCTCTCCTATGCGATGAATGACGCTGATGGCCGCCTGCTGTGGTCGGCCTGGGCCTGTCTGTCCCTGGTCACCATGATCGGGCTGTACGAGGACCTGAAGCGCAATCTGCCGCCGGTCGCCCGCTACATCGGCACCGCCCTGGCCGTGCTGATGCTGAGCATGGCCAACAGTGGACTGGGCATCCAGTCGGTCGCCATCCCGGCCTTCGACGCGCTACTGGCCTACAAAATCTGTGCCGTGCTGTTCTTCACCTTCGCGGTGACCGGCACCACCCACGCCTTCAACCTGATCGATGGTCAGAACGGCCTCAGCGCCGGTGTCGCCACGCTCTGCCTGGCAGGCATTGCCAAGGTCGCCCTGTCCACGGGCCAGGACACCCTGGGCCTGCTGGCGCTGGGGCTGACCGGCGCGAATCTGGGTTTTCTGCTGTTCAACTACCCCTTCGGCAAGATCTTCCTGGGCGACTGCGGGGCCTACCTGAACGGCGCTGCCATCGGCGTGCTGACCGTGCTGGTGGTTCAGGGCAGCGGCGGCGCCGTCTCACCCTGGTTTGCCCTTGCCCTGCTTGCCTACCCGGCCTGGGAAACGATCTTCTCGATGATCCGTCGCAGCCGCGGCAAGCGGTCGCTGTTCATGCCGGACGTGGCCCACCTGCATCACCTGTATTTCGCC
>JBFKIN010000291.1:0-4135 GCA_041632255.1 Oceanococcus sp.
CCGAACGGGGCAGGCAAGTCTTCGCTGTTCAACTGCATCAGCGGCCTGTACCGGCCCAGCGCCGGCCGCATTCTGCTCCAGGGGCGTGACATCACCAGCGAGCCTGCCCACCGCATCGCCGCGCTGGGTATCGCGCGCGTGTTCCAGAATCTGGCCCTGTTCGACAATCTGACCGCGCTGGACAATCTGATGGTCGGGCGGCATCACTGCATCAGCAGCCGCTGGTGGCAGGATCTTCTTGGCCTGCCTGCGTCGCTGAGGGAGGAACGCACACAGCGCGCCCGTGCCGAGGAGATCATCGATTTTCTGGATCTGGCCGCGTTCCGGCAGTACCCGGCCGGCATGCTGCCCTATGGTGTGCGCAAGCGCATCGAACTGGGGCGCGCCCTGTGCATGGAGCCGCGCCTGCTGCTGCTGGATGAGCCCGCGGCGGGCTTGAACAAGGAAGAGACCGAGGATCTGGCGGCCTATCTGCTGGATATCCGGGCCGAACTCAAGACCACGGTGGTGCTGATCGAACATGACCTCAGCTTCGTGATGGATCTGGCCGACGAGGTGGCCGTGCTGGATTTCGGGCGCAAGATCGCCCAGGGCAGTCCGCAGGACGTGCGTCAGGATCCGGCGGTGATCGAGGCCTACATCGGCGGCGTTGCCGCGCCGGAGGCAGTGGCATGACCCACCCGCTGGATACCGATTTCGGCCGCCGGCATGGCGCAACGGTGCCGGGACGACTGGCCACCTGGGCGCAACTGCAGCCTGATGCCGTGGCCCTGCGCGAGAAGCACATGGGACTGTGGCGCGAGATCAGCTGGTCGGCCTACTGGCGCCAGGTCTGCGCCGTGGCCGAGCAGTTCGCGGCGATGGGGCTGGGCGCGGGAGACCGGGTTGCCATCCTGTCCGGCAACCGCCCTCAGTGGCTCTACGCCGATCTGGGCATCCAGCTGCTCGGGGGCATGTCGGCGGGTGTCTACGAGACCAACCCCTCGGAAGAGGTGGTCTATGTGGTCAACCACAGTCACTGCCGGCTGATCGTCTGCGAAGACCAGGAGCAGGTCGACAAGGTGCTGGAACGGCTGGACGAGATGCCCCAGCTGGAACATATTCTGGTGATCGATCCACGCGGCACCCTGAGCTACAGCGAACCGCGCTTGCAGACCTGGGAGGCCTTCATCAGTGCCGGCGAGGCCCTGGTGGATCAGGGGCGGGCGCTGGAACGCCTGGCGCAGCTTGAACCGGAGCAGCCGGCCATGGTGATCTACACCTCCGGCACCACGGGACGACCCAAGGGCGCACTGCTCAGCCATCGCAGCGCGCTGGCGCTGGTGCGCCCGGTCGCGGAGGAGATGGGCACCGCGGCCGGTGACACGGTGCTGTCCTACCTGCCGCTCTGCCATGTGGCGGAAAAGATCTACAGCGTCTTCGTGCCGCTGAGCGAAGGCGTGGTGGTGCATTTCGGCGAATCCATCGACACCGTGCGCGAGGATCTGGCCGCGGTGTCGCCCAGCACCTTTCTTGGCGTGCCGCGCATCTGGGAAAAGATGGCGGCCAGCGTGGAAGTGCGGATGCAGCGGGCCGATCCACTCAAGCGCGGTCTCTACACCTGGTGCCTGGCCCAGGGTCGCGGGCTGGCCGAGCGCCGCCTGCAGGGCGTCGTGCGGCCGGCAGACGGGCTGTTGCGCCGGCTGCTGGACCTACTGGTTTTCGGCGCGCTGCGCGAACGACTGGGCCTGGGTCGCTGCCGGGCCGCCTTTTCCGGGGCGGCGCCGATCGCGCCCGAGCTGCTGGTCTGGCTGCACGCGATCGGGGTCAATGTCAGCGAGGGCTTCGGTATGACCGAAACCTCGGGTATCAGCCACTACAACCGCTACGACGCCATCCGCCTGGGCAGCGTGGGAACCCCGGTGCAGGGCGTGGAGCAGCGCATTGCTGAGGACGGCGAGATCCTGATCCGCACGCCGTCGGTGATCCTGGGCTACCTGGACAACCCCGAGGCCACCGCCGAGGCGATCGACGCCGAAGGCTGGCTGCATACCGGCGATGTTGGCCGCATCGACGAGGATGGCTACCTGTGGATCACCGGGCGCAAGAAGGAGATCATGATCACCGCCGGCGGCAAGAACATCGCGCCGGCCAAGATCGAGAACGCGATGAAGACCAGTCCCTTCATCAAGGAGTGCGTGTCGATCGGCGACGCGCGTCCCTTCGTCGCCGCCCTGATCCAGATCGACTACGACATGGTGGGCAACTGGGCCCAGCAGCACGGCCTGGCCTACACCTCATTTGCCGACCTGGCCGGTCAGCCGGAAGTGATCAAGCTGATCGATGCGGAGGTGCGGCGGATCAACGACGAACATCTGGCCCGGGTCGAGCAGATCCGCAAGTTCCACCTGCTGAAGAAGGAATTGCATCAGGATGACGAGGAACTGACCGCGACCCAGAAGGTGCGACGCAAGGTCGTCTTCGAACGCTACGCCGACGCGATCGCCTCTCTTTACAGCAAGGACAAGGCGGCATGACCAGCTTCATCCAGCTCACGGTCTCTGGACTGTCTCTGGGCGCGATCTACGCGCTGATCGCGCTGGGTTTCGTGGCCATCTATCGCGCCTCCAAGGTGTTCAATTTTGCCCATGGCGACCTGCTCACCCTGGGCGCCTTCCTGATGGTCAGCTTCAGTCAGGCGGGCCTGCCCTGGCTGCTGGCCCTGTTCGCGGCCATGCTGGGGACCGGCCTGGTCGGCATGGGCGTGGAGCGGGTGGTGCTCCGGCCCATGGTGGGCCGGCCGGTTTTCGTCACCATCATTCTGACCATCTTCGTGGGTTACCTGATCCGGATTGCGGTGGAGCTGATCTGGGGTGCGCATCCCCATGGCATGCCCACCCCGTGGGACAGCACCGCCAGCATTGCCCTGTTCGACGTCAAGCTGCTGCTCAATGCGCTGATGGCGCTGCTGGCCACGGCCCTCGCGCTGGCCGCCTATTTCGCCCTGATGCGCTACAGCCGGATTGGCGTCGCCATGCGGGCGGCTGCCTCGGACCAGGAGGCGGCGCTGACCCTGGGCATCCCGGTGGGGCGCACCCTGGGGCTGACCTGGCTGATCGCCGGCATGCTGGCGGCGCTGGCGGGAGTGTTCCTCGGCATGTTCCCGCGTCAGGTCGAGATCAATCTGGCCTACATCGCACTGGCGGCCTTCCCGGCCGTGCTGGTCGGCGGGCTGGAATCGGCGCTGGGCGCCGTCATCGCCGGGCTGGCGCTGGGGGTGCTGCAGCTCTGGGCACAGGGTTACGTCAACCCGCTGCTGGGCGGCTTCGGCCACAACTTCCATACGGTGTTTCCCTACGTGATCATGATCCTGTTCCTGATCGTGCGGCCTTACGGGCTGTTCGGACAGGCCGAAGTGAAGCGGGTCTGAGCATGCCGAATCGTCCGCTGACCGCCGACTATCTCGACGAGCGCAAGCTCTGGCTGGGCCGCTGGGAACGCCGCGGGATGATCCTGCTGGTTGCCCTGATGATCGCCTTCCCGCTGCTGGCCACCACCAACTGGGTGACGATCGCGAACCTCACCATGGTTTCGATTGTCGGTTCCGTGGCACTGATGATCCTGACCGGCTTCACCGGCCAGATCAGCATGGGCCATGCCGCCTTTCTGGCTGTGGGCGCCTATACCGCGGCGGTGCTGGGCAGTCACTGGCAGTGGCCGTTCTGGCTCATCCTGCCGGTCTCCGGCACGGTGGCCGCGCTGGTGGGCCTGGCGGTGGGGCCTTTCGCCCTGCGTCTCGAAGGCCTGTACCTCGCCATTGTCACCATCGGCCTGATCTTCCTGGTCAATCACGTGCTGCTGTCCTTTCCGCAGTATACGGGCGGGGTCGGTGGCATCGCCGTGCCCATGTACGCGGGCTTCGGCGAGGGCGGGCAGGGCGGTCTGAGCGCGCTGACCGAAACCGTCTGGATCGGCGATTTCGCACTCAATTTCGAGCGCAAGCTGTATCTGCTGTTCAGCCTGCTGATGCTGCTCAGTGTCTGGGGCATCCGCAATCTGGCCCGTTCCAACGCGGGCCGGGCCATGATGGCCGTGCGCGACCATGATCTCGCCGCGGCGGTGATGGGGGTGAATCCGGCCCGGACCAAGATCATCG
>JBFKIN010000292.1:0-4114 GCA_041632255.1 Oceanococcus sp.
AAGCCGTCCAGCCCGCCCACCGCCAGATAGGCCATGACCGGAAGCAGGATGGCGGCCAGCGCCATCAGCAGGCCCTGCAGGGTGTCGGTCAGGCTGACCGCCCAGAAACCGCCCAGCAGGGTGTAGATCAGGATGATCACCGCGCCCAGGATGATGCTCTGATCCAGGGGCAGGTCGAAGGTGGCGTGGAAGGTGTTGCCGGCCCCCTGAAACTGGGCCGACACGTAGAAGGAGAAGGCCAGCAGCACGATCAGCGAGGCACTCACCACGATGGCCCCGCGCCAGCGACCCTCGCAGTCCAGGGCCAGCAGTTCGGTCAGGGTCATCAACTCACGCTGATGGCTGAGCCGCATCAGTCCCGGTCCGATGAACAGCCAGGCGACCAGCATGCCGCCCACCGCACCGATCACCAGCCAGATCGCCGACAGGCCGAGCACGAAGGCGGCGCCGCTCATGCCGAGCAGGGTCCAGGCCGAGGAGGACGAGGCCGAATAGCTGATGGCCGCCACCACCGGGCCCAGGCTGCGACCACCCAGGAAGAAATCCTCGGTGTCCCGGGTCCGGCGCTGGGCCCACAGGCCGACCCCGATCAGGAGCAGCTTGTACAGGACCAGGGTGGTCAGGATGACGCCGGTCTGCTGCATCAGTCGAGCCGGGTCACGCCCATGCGGTCCAGCATGGTGCAGACCTCGTCGCGTCGGACATAGGGGCCCGCTGCGTCGGGGCTGACCGAGATCTGATGGATGCCCGACTTCAGTGCCACCAGCACGTTGGCCAACGCCATGGGGCCGGCGCCCGGGCGCAGCGCCACGGCGGTTCGGCCCATGCTGCCGGCGATGGCCTGGATGGCCAGGCGCAGCAGCAGGGGGTCGGCCGCCCCGGCGGCGTCGTCCAGGATCAGCAAGGGCGCATCGGGCTGATCGGCCAGGGCGGTCCGCACCCGCTTGACCAGGGCCTCGACCTCCACCGGCTCGTTCGCGCTGGTCCCGAACGCCTGTTCGATGACCAGCGCCGGCTGCTCGCTGCCTGCCTCGCTGACCCGCACTTCGCTGGCCAGCACGTCGGCGAACTGGCCCCAGGAGCGCGAGTGATACAGCAGGGGCGCGGCGCTGCGATCGATGCCGGCCTGCATGACCTCGCCCACGAAGATGCTGTGGTCGCCGCCCTCGTAGCGGGCCCAGAGCCGGCAGTCCACCCAGGCCAGGGTCGCCGGCAGCAGGGGCGCGCCGGTCGCGGCCGTGTGGGTGTCGATGCCGGCAAAGCGGTCGGTCACGTCGGGCAGCATCCCGGCGAAACGCAGGCCATCTTCCACCCGGTCCTTGGACAGGATATTGACCGCGAAGATGCCGCTGTCGGCGATGCGCTCATGCATGCGCAGATGACGGGCCACGCAGATTGAAATCAGAGGTGGCTCCAGCGACACGCTGGAGAAGCTGGAGGCGGTCATGCCGCCCGGGCCCTCCGCGTCCCGCGTGGTCACCACGGTGACCCCGGATGGCCACTGGCCCATCACGGCCTTGAAGGTTTCCGCGTTCAGACTCATCAATCAACTCCCCCGTGGATCGGCTGCCGCGGCAGCCAGTTCAGGTGTCGGCAGGGCGCTGCGCAGCTGGCTGGCGGCCCAGGTCAGCATCAGGCCGGCCATGGCGACGCCACCCAGCCAGGCGACGTGAAAATTGCCCAGGCTCAGCAAGGCTCCGGCCAGCAAGGGGCCGGCCACCCGACCGAAGGCGGCCGAGGAACTGGTGGTGCCCAGCATGCGGCCGCGCAGGTGGGCGGGTGTGCGATTGGCGACCAGGGCGTTGAGCACCGGGGTGCACAGGGTGCCGCCGGTGATCGCGGCGAAAAAGCCGAGCAGGATGCCGGCCTGGTCATTCGCCAGGGTGGCGGCGCCAAAGCCCAGGCTCATCAGGCCGGTGCCGATCACCAGCACGCGCAGTTCGCCCAGCCGGCGGACCAGCACCCCGATCAGGCTGGATTGCAGCACCGCCATGGCCAGGCCCTGAATGCCGAAGACCATGCCCACCTCCCGTGCACCCCAGCCCAGGTAGGCGCCCACCCACAGCGGGAACAGATAGCTCACCGTGGTATGGCAGCTGTTGCCCAGGAAGTACTGCGCCGCCAGCAGGGTATTGCGATTGTCCCGCAGCATGCGCCATAGCGAGCCCCCGTCACCGTGGCTGGCGCGGTGGGCGGCATGCTCGGCCCGCTGGCTGGCATTCATGGACTCGGGCAGGAACAGCGCGCCGGCCAGCAGGGCCGCCATCGACAGCGCCGCGGCAACCAGACCGACCAGCAGATAGTTGCCATCCTCGCCGGCCAGCAGGCCGCCAAGAAACGGCCCGATGACCAGGCCCAGACCGAAGGCTGCGCCCATCATGCCCATGTTTTTGGCCCGGTCCTGCGGAGCGCTGATGTCGGCCACCATGGCCGAGGCGACACCGAAGTTGCCGGCCATGATTCCGGCCAGCGCGCGTGACACAAACAGCAGGAGCAGGCTGCCGGAAAAGGCCAGCAGCAGGTAGGAGGCCGCGGCGCCCCCAAGGCAGATCAGCAGCACCGGCTTGCGCCCGATGCGGTCGGACAGACGACCCCAGCACGGGCCGACCAGGCCCCCGCACAGCGAGTAGATCGCGATGATCAGGGCGATATCGAAATTCGTGGCGCCGAGGTCGGGCGCCATAAAGGGCAGGATCGGAATGATGATGCCGAAGCCGATCAGATCAAGCAGGACGGTGGCGAACAGGATGGGCATGGGAAGATCGGGCTACGCCGCGCGGCGGCTGCGGATGACAGGCATGCCGGAGCCAGAGCGGGCTCGGCCTCCCGGTCGCTTGCAGGAGAGGGATGGGCGCCGCTTCAATGTTCGGCCAGCAGGGAGCCGAAGCCGCGGATGCGATCCGCGATGCCGTTGTTGCGCAGGGCGTGCCAGAAAGTGATCGCGTTGATCGCCAGCACCGGCTTGCCGAGTTCGGCTTCCAGGCGCGCCGCCAGCTCCACGAAATACAGATTGGTGCCCGCCTGCAGTATGGCGTCGACGCCGGCGGCATCGACCTCGCGGACCAGCGCCCGCGTCCTGGCGAAATCTTCGTGGGCGATGGTGACCGGGCTGTTAGAGCAATGGCCCTTGATGTGGACCACCTCGTAGCCGATGTCGGCCAGGAATTTGACCACCTGCCGGTCACCCACCGGCATGTAGGGTGAGATCACCCCCAGCCGGCGCACCTGCGGGTAGCAGGCCAGGGCATCGAGTATGGCCTGGGCGCCGAAGGTGATGTTGCAGCCGCCCAGTTCCTGGGCAATCGCGTTGTACTTGCGGAATTCGCGATCGGATCGCTCCTTGCCATCCCAGAAGGTCTCCGCCGAATAGCCGAAGATGACATGGTCCGGCTGGCAGGTCAGCGCATCGCGCAGGCCCTGCTCGGTGGCGTCGCCGATGGCCTTGACCATGTTCACGAAGTCCTCTTCCGTCTTGACCGAGAAGGGCGGGATCACGCAGCCCCGGGTGGCCAGCACCACGCCCTCGGGCCGCATCATGTGATATTCGGTTTCCACCGCCGTGTTGGTGGACGGCACCAGCACCGCGAACTTCTTGCGATAGCCGTAGTAGTCGGTCATGCTGCGCTCCGGCACCAGTTGTATTAAAGATATAACAATAGCTTAAAATGCCGGTTTCCCGCAATCCGCGGGTCCCGCCGTCGCTGCGCGTCCCGTGCGGCGATTCATCGCTATGCTTGTGACATGAGTGCATCCGTTCCCCGCGGTCGTCTGCCCGCCCGTATCGGCACCTTCCGCCAGCTGGAAATCCTGCTGGCGGTAGCCGATACCGGTGGGATCGCAGCTGCGGCGGAAAAGCTGCATCTGAGTCAGCCCGCCGCCTCGATGCAGCTCCGCAAGCTGGCCGACAGCGTGGGCATGCCGCTATACGAGGTGCTGGGGCGCAAGATCCACCTGACCGAGGCGGGGCATGTGGTCCTGAGCCATGCGAGGGAGGTATTCGACTGCATGGCTCGGCTGGACATGGCCCTGGCCGGTCTGCAGGGCATGCGGGCAGGGCGCTTGTCGCTGGGCGTGGTCAGTTCGGCGGAATATTTCATCCCGCATCTGCTGGGGC
>JBFKIN010000293.1:0-4109 GCA_041632255.1 Oceanococcus sp.
GCGAAACCCGCGCGACATCATGTTGTCCGCGTCAATCGTCCCCTGATGCCAGGCACCGCCGTCGCGGCGATCCAGCACCTGCAATCCATCGTCCAGGCGACCGGCCGCAAAATAGCTGAACAGGATGGGAATCCGGAATCGGTTCTCAAGGCTGGCGTCCGCAAGATCCTGGGCAAGTCGCATCGCTTCGCCGGTGTTTTCCACAGCCCGGTCGGCATCGCTGCGGCTGAGGAGCCGCCCGCCATTGGAAATCAGCAGTTCCGCCAGCAGCCCCTTGTCACCCAGTTCCTCCGCCATCTGACGCGCCTCTTCGTAGAGGGCATCCATATCCAGTTCCAGGTCATGGAAACCGGCCAGCCGCAGCAGGCTGGCGCGGGCCTGGATGGCCAGCGGGCGACCGGCGTCGCTCACCGGATCGAGCAGACGGAGCGCCCGGCGCAGATAGCGAATGTCTTCCTGGATATCCTGCTGGGCCACAAGGGCCGCGCAGCGGATGCACCACTGCGCCGAGCGTTCTTTCTCACCCGCCGCTTCCCAGTGGTGGGCCAGCCCCGCCGCAGCGCGCAGGGAGCCGGTCTCCTCGAAATACTTCTCCAGCAGCCCCGCCACCTGCCGGTGCAGGACGATACGCCGGTCGCGCAGCAGGCTGGCGTAAACCACCTCCTGCAGCAGCGGATGGCAGAACAGCCATTGATCGTTTGCGCTGTCATCGTCGCCGCGCAGGTAATTGCCCAGTTCCAGACGGCGCAGCGCATCCTGCAACGCCGTCTCGTCGAGTTCGCAGACTGCTCGCAGCAGGCGGTAATCAAAGCGCTGCCCGAGCACCGCGGCGGCCTGCAGCAGGGCCTTGTCAGCAGGGTCCAGCCGATCCACGCGGCCCGCGATGATCGCCTGCACACTGGCGGGAATCTCGATCTGGTGCAACGGTGCGGTCAGGCGCCGTGCACCGGGCTCACCCTGCAGCAGGCCCTCGCTGACCAGCGACCGCACCGATTCCTCGATGTAAAAAGGGTTGCCCGACGCCTGGCGCGTAATTTGCCGCACCAGATCGTCCAGTTCCTCACCCTGGCCAATCAGGCTGCGCGCCATCTGCGCCATGGCCTCGCTGCTGAGCGGCTGCAGCACGATCTGCTCCGGTCGGTGCGCTGCCAGCCAGGAAGGCAGCGGGCCCGGCCGCATGTTGAACAGCAGCAAGGAAGACTGGCAGCCGCCACAGTCCAGGAGGATGCGGAAAAATTCCTGCGAGCCGGCATCCAGCCAGTGCAGGTCCTCGACCAGGATGACCCGGCGCTGGCCGCTCTCCAGCAGGCACACTTCACGAAACAGCTCGCGCATCCGTTGATCACGCACTTCCGGAGGCAAGGGCAGCGGGCCCGCCTGGGGATCCGCAATGCCCAGAAACTCGAACATCAGGGGCAGCTGCGCCCGCAAAGACTCCTGCAGCAACAGCACGGTGCCGGCAATCTTCTGCCGCGCCTGGGCTGGCGAATCCGTCGGCTGCACCCCGAAGCGCTGGAGGACAAGGTCACGCACCGGCTGCAGTGGCACGCTCTGGCCATGCGGCACGCCGGAACAGCTCAGCACCGGCACACCGGCCTGGCGCCAGCGCTCGGCCGCCTCGTAACACAGCCGGCTCTTGCCCAGGCCACCATCACCGATCAGCACACGCAGCTGGCGCCCCTCGCCGGTCTGATCCATCGCCTGCAAAAGATTCTGAAGCTCGCGCTGGCGGCCGGCGAATCCCGTCAGGCCCCGGGCCCGTGACGCCTCCAGGCGCAAACTGATCGCGGTCTGTCCGGTCAGTTCGAACACGGGCACAGGCTGCTCCCTGCCCTTGACCTGCATCGGCCCCAGTGGCCGCAACTCGAAATAATCCCGGATCAGATCGGCGGTGTCATGGGTGAGGTAGACACTGCCTGGCGCTGCGATCTGCTCCATACGGGCCGCGAGATTCACGGTGAGGCCCTTCGCCGTGTAATCCATGCGCAGGTCATCGCCGATCCGGCCGACGACCACTTCGCCTGAATTCAGGCCCATGCGGGTGGAAGGATTGATCCCCCGCTCCAGGCGAAGCCGGTCGGCAAATTCCCGCAGGCGCTCGCGCAGGGCAAGCGCTGCCCGGGCGGCCCGCGCTGCGTGATCCTCCAGCGCCAGCGGCGCCCCGAACAGCGCCATGACACCGTCGCCGGTGAACTGGTTGATGGTGCCCTCGTAACGGTGGATTTCCTCGCTCAGGATGGAAAAGAACTCATCCAGGATGCGGTGCCATTCCTCCGCATCGAGTTCATTCGCGATGCGCGTGGAACCGGCCATGTCGGCAAACAGCACAGTGACCTGCTTGCGCTCCCCTTCCATCGCCGAGCGGTGCCGCAGGACCCGCTCGGCCAGGTGGCGCGGCGTATAGGACTGCCGCGGGGGCTGGGCCACCAGCGGCGCACCGCATTGATTGCAGAATTTGGCATCGGCCGCGTTATCCGCCCCGCACTGTCCGCAACTGCTCATCTCACTCGCTCGCTCGTCCGCCCTTCATTGCAGCACAATCCCGGCCGAAATGCTTGAGTCAGGCCCGTTGAACTGCCATGCTGAAAAAAAGCACAGAGGGGACCGGGGATGCCCGAAGCCTTGTTCTGGCTGCTGGTCGGGCATGCCGTGGGGGATTTCGGCCTGCAATCGGACTGGATGGCCCGTTACAAGAACCGCCATCTACAGGGCGAATCGGTGTTCAGTAGCAAGCCGGAACTGATCTGGATCGAGGTCCTGTCGGCGCATTGCCTGATCCATGCCGGCGCCGTCACACTCGCCACGGGCAGTGTGCTGCTCGGCCTGTTCGAGTTCGTTGCCCACTGGATCATCGACTTCTGCAAATGCGAGGATTATTTCGGTTTTCACACCGACCAAGCACTGCATATCCTGTGCAAGCTGCTGTGGTTCCTTCTCCTGAGTCAAGGCTGGATCTGAATCCTTTTGCATGGCTGACAATCTGATCATTGGCGCAGGCGCCATCGGCACGGTGTTCGCGGGCTACCTGACCGCGGCCAGGCGCAATATTCGCGTGGCGGTACTGGAATCCGAGATCGACCAGATTTCGCGCACCGACCAGTTGCGCATCGACCGCATCACGGGACGACCGCCACTGCTGGTCCCCAAACCCAAACTGACCACCAGCCCGGTGCCGCAGGCGGGCGAGAACGTGTTCATCTGCGTCAAGCACCGCGATTTCGGCGCCCTGCTCGACAGCCTGCCGGAACGACTGGCCGAGGACGTGACCCTGATTCCCTGCCTCAGCGGAGTCGGTGCGGCGCGTGAACTGTCCAGGCGCTTTCCCGAGGCACGCATAGTCCCGCTGACCATCATGTTCAACGCCCAGCTGCTGGAGCCGCTGCACGCCCGTGTCACCGCCCGGCCGCAGATCCTGCTCGATACCGATGACAAGCAGCTGCTGGGCCTTTTTGGCCGCAGCGGGGTCGATGTGCGCCGATCGGCCGGCGCCGCTGAAGCCTGGGGCAAGCTGCTGATCAATCTGGCCAATGCCATCTGCGCCCTGACCAATACAACCTTCAAGGATCTGCTCACACAGCGAGAATTGACGACCTGCTTCGTCAGCGTGATGGACGAGGCGGTCGCCGTATTGAAGCGCGCGGACATAGACTTCCAGCTGCCCGTCGCCCTCCCCTACCCCTTCTACCGCCTCATGCTGCTCCACGGCGGCCCGATCCCCTGGTGGTTCGGCCGGCTGCGCAACAAGATGAGCGCAGGGTCCTACCCGTCCATGGTGGCGGATGTGCGCCATGGCTACACCACCGAGGTGCGCCAGCTCAACGGTGAGATCGTGCATCTGGCCCAATCGATCGGTATCGCGGCGCCGAAGAATGCACGCCTGGTCGAATTGATCGAGGCACTGGAAGGCCAGCCACCCAAGGCCTTCCTGTCTGTCACGGAGCTGCGCGCCGCACTGGGCTGACACCGCCGCCAGGGCTGCGACCAACGCCCCATGTTGCAACGCATCATTCGGGCGCTAGAATACGCGCCCTTTTGCCGTTCGGATCCGCGCCATGCGTCGCCTCCCCACCCTGCTCGGCCTGCTCGGTTTCTCCAGTTCCGCCCTGGCC
>JBFKIN010000294.1:0-4097 GCA_041632255.1 Oceanococcus sp.
GCGAGGTCGATCGGGTCTATCTGGTCGGCAACCAGTTCGTGAACACGATGACGCAGCGCCCGGAAGCGCAGCAGCTGCTGCCGGTGGTGCAGGACGAGCCGGACGAAAGCCTGCTGGACAAGTGGGACTACATTTACGAGCCGGAAGCGGTCGAATTGCTCGACACCGTGCTGCTGCGCTTCGTCGAGTCCCAGGTCTATCAGGCGGTGGTCGAGAACGTGGCCTGCGAAATGGCCGCGCGCATGGTCGCGATGAAGAGCGCCTCGGATAACGCGGGCGAGATCATCGACGAGTTGCAGCTGGCCTACAACAAGGCCCGCCAGGCGGCGATCACCCAGGAGCTGGCGGAGATCGTCGGCGGCGCGGCTGCGGTCTGACGCAGAGAATTTGAGGTTTTTTGCCCCTTACGGCGAAGAAAATAGGAAGAGGAAACAATGAGTTCCGGAAAGATTGTCCAGATTATCGGCGCGGTCGTCGACGTGGAGTTCCCGCGTGACGCGATGCCCAAGGTATACGACGCGCTGACCGTGGCCGAAGCCGGCCTGACCCTGGAAGTGCAGCAGCAGATGGGTGACGGCGTGGTCCGTGCCATCGCCATGGGCGCTTCCGAGGGCCTCAAGCGCGGCCTCGCCGTCGAGAACACCGGCGCGCCGATCTCGGTGCCGGTGGGCCAGGGCACCCTGGGCCGCATCATGAACGTGCTGGGCGAACCCCAGGACGAGCGTGGCGATGTGGTCACCGAAGATCGCTGGCCGATCCACCGCAAGGCCCCCAGCTACGAAGAGCAGAGCGGTTCCACCGAACTGCTGGAAACCGGCATCAAGGTCATCGACCTGCTCTGCCCCTTCGCCAAGGGCGGCAAGGTCGGCCTGTTCGGCGGCGCCGGCGTGGGCAAGACCGTGAACATGCTGGAGCTGATCAACAACATCGCCCGCGAGCACTCCGGTCTGTCCGTGTTCGCCGGTGTCGGTGAGCGGACCCGCGAAGGCAACGACTTCTATCACGAAATGTCGGAAGCCGGTGTCATCAAGCTGGACGATCTCGCCCAGTCCAAGGTGGCGATGGTCTACGGCCAGATGAACGAGCCGCCGGGCAACCGTCTGCGCGTGGCCCTGTCCGGCCTGACCATGGCCGAGTACTTCCGTGACGAAGGTCGTGACGTGCTGCTGTTCGTCGACAACATCTACCGTTACACCCTGGCCGGTACCGAGGTGTCCGCGCTGCTCGGCCGTATGCCGTCGGCGGTGGGCTACCAGCCGACCCTGGCCGAGGAAATGGGCGTGCTGCAGGAGCGCATCACCTCCACCAAGGTGGGTTCGATCACTTCCGTCCAGGCCGTCTACGTGCCGGCGGATGACCTCACCGACCCCTCGCCCGCCACCACCTTTGCTCACCTGGACGCCACCGTCGTGCTGTCCCGTGACATCGCCTCGCTGGGTATCTACCCGGCCGTGGACCCGCTGGACTCGACCAGCCGTCAGCTGGACCCGAACGTCATCGGTCACGAGCACTATCAGGTCGCCCGCGACGTGCAGGGCGTGCTGCAGCGCTACAAGGAGCTGAAGGACATCATCGCGATCCTGGGCATGGACGAGCTGTCCGAAGAGGACAAGCAGATCGTGGCCCGGGCGCGCAAGATCCAGCGCTTCCTCTCCCAGCCCTTCCACGTGGCCGAAGTCTTCACCGGCTCGCCAGGCAAGTACTGCTCGCTCAAGGACACCATCCGCGGCTTCCGCGGCATCGTGGACGGCGAGTATGATCATCTGCCGGAGCAGGCCTTCTACATGGTCGGCACCATCGACGAGGCGGTCGAGAAAGCCGCCAAGGTCTAAGGACTCATGGAACTGAAAGTCGATATCGTCAGCGCCGAAGGCGAGATCTACGCCGGCAAAGCCAGCATGGTCTTCGCCCCGGCCGAAGAGGGCGAGGTGGGCATCGCGCCCCGCCACGCCCCGCTGCTGACGCGGCTGAAGCCCGGTGTGGTGCGGGTGCAGCTGGAAGGCGAGGAACAGGAATTCTTCGTCTCCGGCGGTCTACTGGAAGTGCAGCCCTCGCTGGTCACCGTGATGGCGGACACCGCCGAGCGGGCCCACGACATCGATGAGGCCGCGGCGGCAGAGGCCAAGAAGCGGGCTGAGGAAGCGCTCTCCCAGGCCGGCTCCGACATCGACCTGGCCCGTGCCCAGGCCGAGCTGGCCGAGGCGGCTGCCCGACTGCATCTGGTGACCAAGCTGCGCGGCAAGCGCTAAGCCGCCACGTCAGAAATCGAAAAGGGGCCTTGCGGCCCCTTTTTTCGTTATGGCGGTCGTCGCCAGATTTGCGACAATGCCCTCATGAGCAAAGATCTTCACGCCGTCATCCTCGCCGCGGGGCAGGGCACCAGGATGAAATCCGCGCGGCCCAAGGTGCTGCAGGAAGTCGCCGGGCACAGCCTGCTGGCGCACGTACTGGACCAGCAGGCACGGCCACTGGGGGCGCAGGTCCACGTGGTCTACGGTCACGGTGGCGAACAGGTGCGCGCCGCCTTCGCCGACGACGAGAGTCTGAACTGGGTCGAGCAGGCGCAGCAACTCGGTACCGGTCACGCCGTGGCGCAGGCCCTGCCGGGGATTCCCGACGAGGCGGTCGTGCTGATCCTGTATGGCGATGTGCCCATGGTCAGCCCCGACAGCCTGCGCGCATTGTGCGACGCGGCGCGGGAGGGGGAGCTGGCCATCCTCACCGTGGAGATGGCTGACCCGGCCGGCTACGGCCGCATCCTGCGCGACGCCCGGGGAGCGATCGCCGGCATCGTGGAGCACAAGGATGCCGATGCCAGCCAGCGGGCCATCCGCGAGGTCAACACCGGCCTGCTGGCGGCGCCCGCTGCGGCCCTGCGCCGCTGGGTCGGGGCGCTCGGCAATGACAATGCCCAGGGCGAGTACTACCTGACGGATTGCGTGTCCCATGCCGTGGCCGATGGCGTCGAGGTCCGGGCCATTCATGCCCGCTCGGAAGCCGAGGTCGCCGGCGTCAATGACCGCATCCAGCTGGCCGCGCTGGAGCGCGCCTGTCAGGCCTCGATCGCCCAGGCCGTGATGCGGGATGGCCTGCAGCTGATCGACCCGGCGCGCTTTGATCTGCGTGGCCGGCTGGTCGCCGGCCGGGACTGCTGCATCGACGTGAATTGCGTGCTCGAAGGCGAGGTCATCCTGGGAGATGACGTCCGCATCGGCCCGAACTGCCTGCTGCGCAACGTGCGCGTTGGCGACGGTACGCGCATCGAGGCCAACAGCGTGCTGGATGGCGCCGAGGTGGGGCCGGGCTGTACGGTCGGACCCTTCGCGCGGCTGCGTCCGGGCACACGCCTGGCCGAGGGGGCACGCATCGGCAACTTCGTCGAGACCAAGCAGGCCCGGGTCGGACCCGGCAGCAAGATCAACCACCTGAGCTACGTGGGCGATGCCGAACTCGGCGCCGGCGTGAACGTGGGCGCGGGCACCATCACCTGCAATTACGACGGCTTGAACAAGCACCGGACGACGATCGAGGACGGTGCTTTCATCGGCTCCGACACCGCCCTGGTCGCGCCCGTCAATATAGGCCGCAATGCGACCATCGGCGCGGGTTCGGTCATCACCCGCGACGCGCCGGCGGACACCCTCACCGTGGCCCGCGGCAAGCAGCGCAGCGTCGACGGCTGGAAACGGCCGAGCAAGAAGAAGGACAACTGACATGTGCGGCATCGTTGCGGCCATCGCCCAGCGGGACGTGGTGCCCATCCTCCTCGAAGGCCTGCGCCGGCTGGAATACCGCGGTTATGACTCGGCGGGTCTGGCGGTGCAGCAGGACGGCGCGCTGCATCTGTGCAAGGCGGTGGGCAAGGTCGCCGCGCTGACGGATCGGACGCTGCATGAGAAAACCGCCGGGCCCATCGGCATCGCCCACACCCGCTGGGCGACCCACGGGGAGGTCACCGAAGCCAACGCGCATCCGCACGTGTCCAAGCGCGTGGCGGTGGTGCACAACGGCATCATCGAGAATTACGCCCCGATCCGCGAGGAGTTGAAGCAGCAGGGTTACGTCTTCGTCTCCGACACCGACACCGAAGTCATCGC
>JBFKIN010000295.1:0-4083 GCA_041632255.1 Oceanococcus sp.
ACCTTCACTGCCTGAAAGATTTCGGCCAGTTGCGGGTGCACGGGATAGCGCAGGCGCCAGCCGATCTTCAGTCGCCGCGGGTCGCGGACCAGGCCTTTGTTGGCCTGCTGCAACAGCGGCCACAGGTTCGGGTTATCAAAGACATCCGGGCGGGCGGCGATCGAGGCCAGGGTGTCACCGGCGCGTACCGTGACCCAGGCCTGGGCTGACCACAGTTCACGATAGAGCGCCCGCCCCAGCGTGTAGGCCGTGCGCCAGTCCTGGCGCGCGGCAGCAAAGTGCACCGCCCGCAGACGGTCGCGCTGAGCCCCCCGCAGCAAGGCGAACTGGTCCAGTTGCCCCAGGTAGCGCTGTGCCTGCTGAAAGTAATAGTCCCGGGTGGCATCGGCCACCTCGATCTGCAATTCACGCAGCTCGACCTGCGCGACATCACCGAGACCCTGGCTGGCGAGAGCCTCGGCGCGGCGCAGACGGAATCGCCAAGCCTCGCGGCGATGACCCGGCACGGGGTAGTCGGTGATCAGTAGCTGCGTCGCCGCCAGGCGCTGGATCAGTTCCGGGCTGGGCAGGCTGGGTTCAGCCTCGATCTCCACCACCTCCACCCGTGGCGCCTGTGGCACGGCCGGACGGTAAGCGGCGCAGGCGCTCAGCAGCAACACGGCCAGTCCCGCGGCCATGCCGCTCTTGTTATGCTTGTCGATTGCCAACACGTTTGAGGAGACCGGGGAATCCATGTTGCGAACTGCCTTCGTCGCCGCGCTTGTCGCCACCCTGACCGCCTGCAGCTCTGAAAAGACGCCGGGTCCATCCGCGCAACCGGCCGCCAAAGTGTATCGCCACTCCATGGACGGCGCACCCAACAATCTGGATCCGGCCCAGTCGGCCGTGATCTATTCCAATTTCGTGGTGCTCAACACCTACGACACGCTGTACAGCTACAAGTATCTGGCCCGGCCCTACGAGCTGCGGCCCAATCTCGCGACCGCCCTGCCCGAGGTCAGCGAGGACGGCCTGCGCTACACCATCCGTCTCAAGACCGGGGTCGAGTTCATTGACGACGAGGCCTTCCCTGACGGCAAGGGTCGCGAAGTCACGGCCCACGACGTGGTCTATTCGCTCAAGCGCCATTTCGACCCGGAAACCCGATCCCAGGGCTCCTGGCTGTGGGCCGGCCGGATCAAGGGCCTGGACGACTGGGGCAAGGACGGGGCGGACTACAGCAAGGAGGTCGAGGGCCTCAGGGCGCTGGATTCCCACACCCTCCAGATCGAACTGACCCGGCCCTACCCGCAGCTGACCTATACCCTGGCCATGGGTTTTTCCGGCGTCGTGCCGCACGAGGCGGTCAAGCACTACGGCCGCGAATTCTCCATCCGCCCGGTCGGCTCCGGCCCTTACCGCCTGCAGAGCTTCAACACCGCCAAGGCGGTGCTGGTGCCCAATCCCAAGTTCCGCCAGGAACCGGTGGACCTCGAGGCGGAGGGCTACGACCCGGCCTTGCACGCTGGCCTCGGGCTGGAGCGCATAGACGGCCGCGCGCCGCCCTTTGTGGACCGGCTGGAGATCGACTTCATCCAGGAAACCGCCTCGCGCTGGAATTCCTTCAACAAGGGCAATGAAGTCCAGTACAGCTCGATTCCGGTGGAACAGGTGCCGGCGGTGCTGGCCAGCAAGCAGCCCATCCAGCTGAAACCCGAATGGTCCAACAAGTACCACTGGAAGTCCGGGGTCGAAGCCGGCTTCGTCTACAGTGGCTTCAACATGGACAAGCCCAAGATCGGCTACAACGACGATCCCGCGCGCGCCGAAAAGAACAAGGCGCTGCGCTGCGCCATGATCAAGGCCTTCGACTGGACGGCCCGCAATGAACGCTTCTACTCCGGCATCGGCCTGGTGTTCCCGGGGGTGGTGCCTCCCGCCGCCGGCGACCTTTTCCAGGATCTGCCACGCGACGCCGTGACCCGCGATGTCGCAGGGGCCAAGAAGCTGCTGGCCGATGCCGGCTGGACCCCGGAAAACCTGCCGGAGATCACCTACGGCTTCACCAACGCCGTCACCTATCGCCAGTTCTTCGAACAGTGGCGCGGCTTCATGTCCGACATCGGCTACCCCGGCAGCAAACTCAAGCCGGTCACCTTCGCCACCTTCGGGGACTACAACAAGGCGATCAAGACCAGCCAGCTGGATTACATCTCGCTGGGCTGGGGCCTGGACTATCCGGACGCCGAAAACACCCTGCAGCTGTTCTACGGCCCCAACCACACGCCGGGCTCGAACAACAGCAATTACGCCAATCCGGCATTCGACGCCCTGTACGAGGAATCCTCGGTGATGCAGCCGGGTCCGGAACGGGACAAGCTGTACCTGAAGATGAACCAGCTGCTCATCGATGACTGCGTGGTCGTCAGCGGCCTGTCGCGTAACCGCATCTTCCTCTGGCACAAGAACGTGATCGGCTACCCGGACCGCGAAATCCTGGGCGGCTTCTGGCTCAAGTACGTGGATGTGGCCGGCCCGGCCGCGCCCTGAGCCCGCTCAGCCCGCAATTTCCCCGCCGCGCGTGCTGCGGCGGGGTCGTTGGGGCTGATGGAATTCGACGATGCTGAACTACACGATCAAGAAACTGCTCGCCGGCATCCCGCTGATCCTCGGGGTGACCTTCATCAGCTTCGTGCTGATGGTCTACTTCGGCCCGGACAAGACCTACGAGCTGGCCGGCAAGAACCCGACCCCGGAGAAGATCGAGCAGATTCGCGCCGAGCTGGGCTATGACAAGCCCTTCCTGACCCGCTACGGCACCTACCTCAAGGAACTGGTCACCCTGGATTTCGGCTACTCCGATTCCACCGGCGAGAGCGTCTCACGCATCCTCGCCCGCACGATTCCGATCTCGCTGGCGCTGACCCTGCCCGGCTTCGTGCTCGGCAACCTGCTGGGCATCGCGCTGGCCCTGCTCGCCGCCCACTACCGCGGCCGCTGGGTGGACAAGGCGGTGATGGGCTTTGCCGTGATCGGCATGAGCATCAGCTTCCTGATCATCATCATCGCCTTTCAGGTGCTGTTCTCCTCCAGCTACGGCCTGAACATGTTCCCGGTGCGCGGCTGGGACATCCGCGACTTTGGCGACTACCTCTACTACGTCACCGTGCCCACCCTGTCGCTGGTGTTCATCTCCCTGGGCTACAACACCCGCTTCTACCGCGCCGTCATCGTCGAGGAGCTGGGCAAGGACCACATCCGCACCGCCCGCGCCTACGGGGCCTCTGCCTCCGGCATCCTGTTCAAGGCGGTACTCAAGAACTGCATGATCCCGATCACGACCCGCATCATGTTCTCGATCCCGCTGGTGGTGATCTCCGGCTCGCTGCTGATCGAGAGCTACTTCGGCATTCCCGGGGTGGGCAAGGTCACCTATGACGCGATCACCACCGGCGACCAGCCGGTGCTGAAGGCCGTGGTCGGCGCCACCGCGGCCCTGTTCGTCGTCGTGCTGATCCTGACCGATCTGCTCTATCGCGCCTTCGACCCGCGGGTGGAACTGTCATGAGCGCCAGCGAATCCTTCTGGGGCAAGGCCGGCCGCAAGCTGCTGCGGGACCGTCTGGGCATGGCCTCGGCGGCCGTGGTGATGGCCTACTTCGTCATCGCCGTGGGCGTCGCCGCCGGCGTCTGGGGCCAGAACTGGAGCGAACTGGGCAGCGGCATGCAGGGGGTCTCGGCGGCGCACTGGTTCGGCACCAACCTGTCCGGCCAGGACGTGTTCGAGCGTGCCATCTTCAGCACCAAGACCGCTTTCGAGGTGGGCCTCTCGGTGGCCGTGCTGTCGACCCTGCTCGGCGCGCTGCTGGGCGCCGTGTCCGGCTATTTCGCCGGCGGCTGGCTGGACGAGGTCATCCTGTGGCTCAAGGGCACACTCGATTCGATTCCCTTCTATCTGTTCGTCGCCGCGGTGGCTTTCGCCCTGCAGGGCCACCCTTACGCCATGCACATCGCGATGATCAGCACCTTCTGGACGACCACGGCCCGCATCGTGCGCGGCGAGGTCATGAAGCTGCGCGAGCTCGAGTTCATCGAGGCCGCCCGC
>JBFKIN010000296.1:0-4077 GCA_041632255.1 Oceanococcus sp.
GACCAGTTGCGCGAGCTGGCGGCAGCCGATCTGGACCAGCGGCTGGTGATGGGGGGCTTCGCCGACCATCCCGTGGATGGCGACTACGGCAGCATGCGCTGTCGCGAATGCATCTACTACCTGCCGCACAGGCGCTGGTGCGATCTGCCGGAGTTGCCACTGCCGGTCGAGGCGGACTGGTATTGCCGGCTGTGGAAGATCTAGCCATGCACGAGCTCTCCGTCATGCGCAACGTGATCGACATCGCCAGCGAACATGCCGCGGGCCGCCCGGTGCAGCGCCTGAAACTGGCGGTGGGGCGACTCAGTTGCGTCATGCCGCGGGCGCTGAGCTTCTGCTTTGACAGCCTGGCGCGGGGCACGGTGCTGGAGCAGGCCGAGCTTCAGATCAGCGAAATTGACGGCCTGGCGCTCTGCACCGGTTGTGGCGCGCAATTCGACATGCCGGTGGGCGGCGCCCGCTGCCCCTGTGGCAGCCTGAGTTTCAGCCTGCTGGCCGGTGAGGAACTGAAAATCGTGGAACTGGAATTTCTGGAGGAGAACTGAGATGTGCACGACCTGTGGCTGCTCCGACACGGCCCGACTGACGGTGACGCGCATGCACGAGCCGGGTGCGGCGCATGATCATGGTCAGCACCACCACCACGCCCGCGATGCGAAAACCCTGCGTCTGGAGCAGGACATCCTGGGCAAGAACGATGCGATCGCTGCCCGCAACCGGGCGGATTTTGCGGCGGGTCGCCTGCTGGCGCTGAATCTGCTGAGCGCGCCGGGTTCCGGCAAGACCAGCCTGCTGGAGCGGACCCTGCGCGAGATCGAGCTGCCAACGGCAGTGATCGAGGGAGATCAGCACAGTCTCAACGATGCCCGGCGCATCCGCGCCACCGGTGCGCCCGTGGTGCAGCTCAACACCGGCGCCGGCTGCCACCTGGAGGCGGACATGCTGGCGCATGGCGTGGCCGAACTGCAGCCCCGCCCGGGCAGCCTCCTGTTCATCGAGAACGTGGGCAATCTGGTCTGTCCGGCCCTGTTCGATCTTGGGGAGGCGGCCAAGGTGGTGATGCTGTCGGTGACCGAGGGCGAGGACAAGCCGCTGAAGTATCCGCACATGTTCCGCGCGGCCGAACTGCTGCTGATCAACAAGATCGATCTGCTGCCCTATCTGGATTTCGACATCGACAGTTGCATCGCGGCGGCCCGGCAGGTGAATCCGCAGCTCACCGTGCTGCAGGTCTCCGCGCGCAGCGGCGATGGTCTGGATCAGTGGTACGCCTGGCTGCGCGCGCAGCATGCGAGGGTCCTGGCGGATCCGGTTGACGAACAGCGGGGAGTGGCATGAAGCGCTGGGCGGCGCTGCTGGCGGGTCTGGCCGCCAATGCCGTCGGGGCGCATCCCGGCCATGGCGCGGATTTCGGCGGCGGGAGTCACCTGCTGGCCGAGTTCTGGCCGGTCTGGCTGCCGCTGGTGCTGCTGTTTCTGTGCCTGGCGTCTGGTCGACTGCGCCCCGATTAGCCGCCCCGGGCCGGCAGCAGCAGGATCAAGCGGGAGCCACCGCCGCTGCGGGCCTCCGCCCAGAGCTTTCCACCGTGCAGTGCGGCAATCTTGCGGCACATGACCAGGCCCAGCCCTTCGCTTTGCGTGGGGCTGGCACTGGGTGAGCTGACAAAAGCCTGAAAGATGTCCTCCAGCCGGTCCGCGGGGATGCCGCGGCCACGATCAGCCACTGCGATACTCCAGTTCTGGCCTCGCGCCTGGATGCTGATGTCCACTTGCGGAGGCCGATGATCATGGAATTGCAGGGCATTGCGCAGCAGTTCCTCCATCAGTTGCTGGAACAGCACGCGATGTCCGTAAAGCGTCGGAAACTGGGCCAGGTTCACCTGGGCGCCGGATCGCTGAATCATATCGGCGCAGTTCTGCAGCACCTCCTGCATGGCGGCATCACCGTCAAACTCTGCGGGGGCGCTCTCCGCATGGCTCAGCCGTGAGAGACGTTCAAGGCCGTGCGCCAGTTCCGTGATGCGCTGGCTGCCATCGTCCAGATGATCCCATTGGTCACGCAGTTCGGGCGGCGTGTGCGGCTCGAGCGCAGGGCGCAGGCTGGCGGCGGCCTGGCTGACCAGGCCGGCTGGCGCTCCCACGCGTGCGGCGACCCTTTCCAGAAGGGCCTTGTATTCCTCGGCGACCGAGGCCAGCTGGCGGCGGCTGCGTGCCAGGCTGGTCAGGTGTTCATAGGCGGTCAGCGAGGTGTGTATCAGCGAGAACATGCGATCCTGGGTCAGGTCAGTCTTGGCCCGGTAGTCGTTGATGTCGTAGGCCTCGATGACCCGTCGCTCCGGTGCCAGTCCCGGGTGGCCGGTTCGCAGCACGATGCGGACGAAGCGATTGCCCAGGGTCTGGCGGATGTACTGGATGACCTTGAGGCCCGCGTCTTCGGTTTCCATCACGACATCGAGCAGGATGACGGCGATCTCGGGGTCGTTCTCGATGATCTGCTGGGCATCGCCGCCGTTGAAGGCGCTGATGAATTCCAGGCCGCGCCGGCGGTAGCGGAAGTCGCTCAGGGCCAGCCGGGTGATGCTGTGGACTTCCGGCTCGTCGTCGACGATCAGGAGCTTCCATGGCCGCGTCGGACCTTCGCTGGCCTCGGCGGCGCCTTGCAGCAGGGGGCTGTCATCCGGGTCTGATTCCGGTGACGCGCTGGCGACGCCTGTAGGGGTCAGTGTGAGCGGTTTTTTGTCCGGCATCTGATCGCTGGGTGGAGGACGAGCGGGGGTCTGGCTGCTGGCCCGGTTGGGATGCGCTTGCGGTTGGTTGCGCATCAGGACGCTCCTACCCATAGGGTATCGGAAGCTACGCTGATTGACGTGAAGAAAGCGAGAATGAATCGGGCTAGTGAAAATCCCGCGAGCGCACGGCGAGTTCGCCCAGCAGGGCGCTTGCGTCGCGCAGCTCCTCGACCACCAGGTGCTGCACGCCGTCGCGGTTTTCCAGCACGCCGTCGGCGATCAGCAGCCGCCCCTGCAGCACGCTGCGGCGGTGGCGCTGCAGGATCGCGGGTTTGATGATCAGGTTGGTGTTGCCGGTCTCGTCCTCCAGGGTCATGAAGATGATGCCGGCGGCGGTGCCGGGGCGTTGCCGGTTGGTGACCAGGCCGGCCAGGCGGCTGCGGCTTTCGTGGGCTACCCGACGGCTTTCGCGGGCGGACAGGCAGCCCAGGGCATGCAGCTGCGTGCGCAGGAAGCTCAGCGGGTGGCGGCCCAGGCTGTAACCCAGGCTGGCGTAGTCGGCGACCAGGTCGTCCTGGGCCCGGGGCACCCGCAAGCGGGGCAGCGCCTCGGCCGCCGCCGGCAGCACCGGGCGCGCCTCGCTGCCCTGGGCCAGCCACTGGGCCCTGTGCCGGTGGCCGGCCAGGCTGCTCAGCGCCCCGGCGCTGGCCAGCAGCTGACGGGACTGGCGGTCGAGCCGGGCGCGGGCGACCAGTTCGGCCACCGTGGCGACCGGCCGGGCGGCGACGATGCGTGCGGCCACCGCCTCGCCCAGGCCCTTGATCCGGTTCAGGCCCAGGCGCACGGCTGGTTTGCGTCCGGGAGCGGTTTCCAGGCTGCTGTCCCAGTCGCTGTAGCGGACATCCGCGCGGCGCACCTCGACCCCGTGGCGGCGCGCGTCCTGGATCAGCTGTGAGGGGGAATAAAAGCCCATCGGCTGGCTGTTCAGCAGCCCGGCCAGGAAGGCCGCCGGATGGTAGCGCTTGAGCCAGGCCGAGACCCAGACCAGCAGGGCGAAGCTGGCGGCGTGGGATTCGGGAAAGCCGTATTCGGCGAAGCCCTGGATCTGGCGGTAGATCTGCTCGGCGAAGGCCGCCGGATAGCCGTTGGCGGCCATGCCGGCCTTGAGCCGCTGCTCGAAGGGGTCGAGGCTGCCATTGCGGCGCCAGGCCGCCATCGAGCGGCGCACCTGGTCGGCCTCGCCGGGGGAAAAGCCGGCGGCGACGACGCAGATTTCCATCACCTGCTCCTGGAAGATCGGGATGCCCAGGGTGCGGCCCAGCACCTTCTCCAGTCCGGCCGGGCAGGAC
>JBFKIN010000297.1:0-4064 GCA_041632255.1 Oceanococcus sp.
CTGGTGCTCGGCGTGGTACCAGGGGTCGCGACCGGGTTCGCCGTCTATCTGCTGCTGCGTGAGCGTCAATGTCAGCCAGCTCCTTGATCCCGACCACTGCCCCCCCGATGCCCGCGAGAACCGACCACGCCCGGGGCCGTAACGATTGCATCGTGATAGGTGCCGGATTTTCTGGCCTCGCCGCCGCAGAAGCGCTGCTCGACGGGGGTCATACGGTCACGTTGCTGGAAGCGCGGGAGCGGGTTGGCGGCAGGGCTCGCACGGAAACACGCGATGGCCTCTGGCTGGATTATGGAGGCCAGTGGCTGGGCCCCGGCCACACCGCCATGTACGCGTATGCCAGACGCTACGGCAAGACGATCTGGCCCATGTACCAGAAGGGGCGACACACGACCTGGATTCAGGGCGAACGGCGCCACCACCGGCTGCCGTTTCCCACCACCCTGCCCTGGCGGGCGCTGCTGAACCTGCTGGCGGTGACAGCGCGCTTTGAATGGATGGCGCGGCGCATCCGGAAGACGCCTCCCTGGACCTCGACCCGGGAACGCGCATGGGATTCCATCACGCTGGACGACTGGATGCGAAAGCAGCTGAACCATCCGGCGGCCTACGCGGTCTTCAAGGTGGCAACCGAGAGTGTCCTGGCCAAGCATCCCGCTGACGTCAGCCTCTTGCAGGCTCTGCTCTACTTTCGCAGCAGTCGCAGCTTCCTGTACGCAACCGCCTCGCGCGGCGGCGCACAGCAGGACCGTGTCGACGGGGGCATGCAGCCACTGGCCGAGGCATTGGCCGATGATCTCAAGGCGCGCGGCCTGAACCTGCAGCTCAACACGCCTGTGGAAAGCATCACCCACGAGGCCGACGAATTGTCCGTCAGGTCGTCCGCAACGACGTTTCGCGCGAGTGCGGCCATCATCGCGACACCACCGGTACTGGCCCGCGAAATCGCACTGGATCCGCCAGCTCCCGAACGCACCAGCGCCATGCTGGATGCGCTGAGCCCGGGCTGCGCAATCAAGTGCTTCGCCATCTACGCGCAGCCCTTCTGGCGGGACGCCGGCTTGTCCGGCTCGGTGGTCAGCGACGAAGGACCTGTCCATGTTTGCTTTGACGTCACGCCGCCGGATTCGCAGCGCGGCATCCTCATGGGATTCATCGAGGGCCGGGATGGCATTCACTGGACCGACAGGTCCCCTGAGGAACGCCGCGAAAAGGTCCTGTCGCAATTTCAAGATTACTTCGGCCCACAGGCCGGCGACCCCATCGACTATGTTGATCAATCATGGCTGCACGAACAATGGACGCGCGGCTGTTATGGCGGGACCGCTGGCCCCAATGCCCTGAGTCAATGGGGCGATAGCCTGCGGACAGTGCACAGGGCTGTGATCTGGGCGGGAACCGAAACGGCCAGCGACTTCAACGGTTATTTCGAGGGCGCAGTGCGGTCAGGCCGTCGCGCGGCGACGCAGGCTATGATACTGCTGGCTTCGCACTCCCGGAAATGACCGGCCGCGATATGGCGAAAGCCTGAGATGCGCTGCCGGGCGGCGAAGAAGCGCCAGCGGCCCGTCTGTAGCGCCGCAGCGAAGAGAGCGCTTCGCCCCAGGATCCGTCCATAAAAAAGCCCCGGCATGCCGGGGCTTTTTGCGGAAATGATCGGCTCAGCGGCCCGCGAGCTTCTTCACGTTGCTCGGATTGAAGTACTCGGCATCGAAATCCTCCCGGGTGACCTCCGGATCCTCATTGGCCATGTCCATGGCGAGATACCGGTTGGCCTGCAGGTCATACACGGTGCCGCAGACCGGCATGACCATGGGCTCGAAGTAGGCATTGGCCCAGTGACCTTCCTGCACCCGCCACAGCTGGTCACGCTTGTCGTAGATGTCCGCCAGGGCCATCGACCAGGAATCCTCATCCACATAGAAGGTGCGGCGCTTGTAGATATGGCTGGTGCCATCCTTCAGGGTGGCGTCCACTTCCCACACGCGATGCAGTTCGTATCGGGTCAGATCCTGATTCAGGTGGCCCTGCTTGACGACGTCTTCGTACTTGTATTTGTCGCTGTGCAGCTCGTAGGAGTTGTAGGGGATGTACATCTCCCGCTTGCCCACCAGCTTCCACTCGTAGCGATCCGTCGCGCCATTGAAGAAGTCCAGCTGGTCGTTGGTGCGCAGACCGTCCGCCCCGGTGCCCGGATTGTCATAGGCGACATTCGGAGCCCGGCGCAGACGCCGCTGACCGGAATTGTAGAGCCAGGCCCGGCGCGCTTCGGCGATCTGATCCATGGTCTCGTGCACCAGCAGAATGCCACCGGCCTGTCGGGTCGGCGCCAGGGTCTTCTGCATGAAGTAGGTGATGATGTTGTTCAGGTCCTCCGGCTTCTGATTCGGGAAGTTGTACGTGAAACGCGCATCTTCCTTCAGCTTGTAGATCGTGAAGGCGCCGGACTGCTGCACTGCGGCCTGATTGTTGTAGCGCGTCAGGGAACGACCGCGATATCGGGTCTTGTGGTTCCAGATGACTTCCTTGCCGGACTTCGGAATCGGGAAAGGCACGCCGGTGACGGCGCCCTTCATCGATTCACCGTCGTTTTCCAGATAGGCCTCCAGAGCGTTCTTCTTGGTCGCCTCATAGAAGAACTTGGGCGAGGCGTAGGAACGACGCGTCTGATACACCGGAATCTTGTAAGTATCGTAGCGGGTCAGCATTTCCTGCTGACCAAGGCTCAGTTTGTCCTTGTACTGATCCATGTTGGCCGCAGTGATCGTGAACAGCGGCTTGTCATTGGGCCAGGGATTGACCACCCGGTCGCCGTCCTTGTAGGGCTCCGAGGATTTGTCCAGTCCGCCTTCCCAGGCCGTGATGCTGCCGTCCTTGTTGGCGGCCTTGATCCCGCCCGTAGGCGTCAGATCCTTGCCCAGGCGGGCGGCTTCTTCGGCCGATACCTTGGCCATGGCGGTGCCGGACACCACCAGCGACAACGCGATGATCCAGCGGCCAGTCTTGTTTGCGACTCCCATGATTCCTCCAGTCAGTTCGTCTTGGCGCGGCCTGAAAGAATACGCGAACTGAGGCGCGGGAGCGAACCCCTTTCAGTAGGTGAAGTCGACGCTCACCTGACGTGGGAATTCGCCCGCGCAGGGACACAGCGCCGGACCGGTGTAACGCCACAGCCGCCCGCTGTCGCGCTCCAGTTCATAACTGGCAAAACGCTGATCACCTCCGAACAGGCGGGTCGACAGCAAATGAATTCGCAGCATCTCGCCGCGCCCGGTGGCGAAGGATTCGGACTGCAGGCGTAAGCTGCGAATCTTCCCGGTCTGCAGGTAGAACACGGCGACCCGATCAGCACGCCCGGCCACAATGTCTTCGCGGTGTCTGCTGAGGTAGGACCCCAGCATGTCGGCCATCACCACCTGAGGTCCGAGCTGCGGCCAGCTCTTCACCGTCCGCCCCTGTTCCGCGCTGCGCCGGCTGAGATACCAGGACCGCGAATCCCGGCGTTCCAGCGAAATCTGCGCGCCGCTGACTTCGACATAATCGATCTGCGGCTGCCAGGGGGCATCCGCCAACACCAAGGAGCGACGGGCCAGTTCCTCTCCGCTGGCAGCCTTGGCGGTGATTTCGAGCTGCTGCAGTTGGTTTTCCGCAATCACCGCCAGGCGCGTTTCCCGATGCAGCAGTCGCCCCGTCTCGGCATCGTGAACGAGCGCCCCAAGCGGCAGCGGCTGGCCGGCATGCACTGAGGCGCTCAGGCAGAGCAGCCCGAGGAGAACAAGGTGGCGAAACGCGATGACAGGCTCTCCGGCAGATGGATATGGCGGAATTCTGCCGGGGTGGGCCATGGGGAGCAAGCTTGACTCTGGACCCTGCTCCAGGCTTTAGAATTGGCCAAGCTCTGTCCCGACACGGTCCATGCGCCCGATCTGTGCCCTGCTCATCCTGCTGACCGCCTGGCTGCCCCTGGCCCAGGCCGCGAGCTGGTGCTGCCCGGCCGCGCAGGATCAGGCATCGGCAACCGCGACATCTGCAGCATCCATGCCCTGCCATGGCGAAACGCAGAA
>JBFKIN010000298.1:0-4063 GCA_041632255.1 Oceanococcus sp.
GTCAGCCGCCGGGCGACGTGTGTCCTGTGGGATCGGGCGGCGGCATGTCCATGCCGGAAGGCCTCTATCCGCCCCGGGCGGCGCATGGCTTATCATGGCACGCGTCATGTCAGAAGAGTCGCGTCAGCCTGTGTCTGCTGAGGGAGTTGGAACCGTCCCTGTCGATGGACGTCGGCTGCGCACCCTGCGCAACCGCCAGCGCATCGTGGAAGCGCTGCTCCGTCTCATCGAGTCCGGCAATTACATGCCCGGCGCCGAAAGGGTCGCCGAGGAAGCGGGCGTGGGTCTGCGCAGCGTATTCCGGCATTTCAGTGACATGGAGTCGCTTTACCGCGAGGTTGGTGAGGCACTGTGTCGCAGCGTCACTCCCCTGGTGGCGGCGCCGCTGGAAGGCACCAGCTGGCTTGAGCGCCTGGACGCCCTGCTGGAGCGCAAGATCCTGCTGATGGACCGCAGCCAGCACCTTTTCCTTTTCGGGCGGGTCCACCGTCACGATTCCCTGTATGCCCGCACGGCGCAGGAGAAGACACGGGCCACCGAACGCAAGGCGCTGGCCCGCATCTGGCCGGCCGAACTGGCCGGCGACCGGGAGCGGTTCGAAGCCGTGGATCTGGTGCTCAGCTTCGATACCTGGGTGCGACTGCGCATCGAACAGGGCCTGTCGGTGCGCAGGAGCAGGGCCGTGGTGCGGCGTCTGCTGGCCGCGGTGCTGGACGCCGCCGACTAGGGCAGCGTCCAACTCCCGGGCGACATCAGATTTTCAGCACCAGTTTTCCGTGGTTGCCGCCACTGAAGAGCATGGCCAGCGCCTCGGGAAAATTGTCCAGGCCCTCGACTACGTGCTCCCTGACTTTCAGTTCGCCCTGCATCATCCACTGGGCGATCTGTTTGCCCGCCTCGGCATACTGTTTCTGGTAGTCGAACACGACCATGCCTTTCATGGTGCCGCGGTTGACCAGCAGGGAGAGGTAATTGCGCGGTCCGACCGGCCGGTTGTCGGCATTGTTGTACTGGGAGATCGCGCCGCAGATGATGATGCGGCCGTGCATAGCCAGCCGCGCCAGTGCGGCCTCCAGGATCTCTCCCCCGACATTGTCGAAGTACACATCGATGCCTTTGGGGCAGTGCTGCTTCAGGCCCTCCAGCACATCCTGCGAGCGATAGTCGATGCAGGCATCGAAACCGTAGTCCTCGGTCACTTCGCGGCACTTGTCCGGGCCGCCAGCGATGCCCACGACCCGGGCACCCTTGATCCTGGCGATCTGCCCGACCATGGAGCCGACCGCGCCGGCCGCGCCGGACACGACCACGGTCTGGCCGGGCTGTGGTTCGCCCAGGACCTGAAGGATGCCGAAATAGGCCGTCATCCCGGGCATGCCCAGCGCGCCAAGGTAGCGTTGCAGCGGCACGAGATCGGGGTCCACCTTGTTCAGGTTGAGGGCCTTGGGATCGCCCGCGCAGTATTGCTGCACGCCGAACATGCCGGTGACGTGATCCCCCGCCTTGAAGGCCTCATGACGGGATTCGACAATCTCGCCAACCGCGATGGCGCGCATCACCTCGCCGATGGCGACCGGAGGGACATAGGACTTGCCCTCGTTGAGCCAGCCGCGCATGGCCGGGTCCAGCGACAGGTAATGGGTACGGATCAGCACTTCTCCCTCTCCCGGCGCAGGCATGGGCAGTTCCTGGCGTTCAAAGTGCTCGGCGCCGACCATGCCGGCGGGGCGTGATTTCAGGGTATAGGCCAGGTTTGTCTGAGCCATGGTTGGACCTCGATCGTGGTGAATCGACCTGGCATGTTATGGCACACAGACTGCCATATCAATCCGGAGCAGGCTGGCCGGCCCCGTTGGCCGGCTGCGTCATCAAGGCCAGGCGCGCGGTGGCACGATGGCCATTCTTGCCTGTTTGCGGGAGGCATCGGGTCGGGAATGTGGCCGGTGTGTGCGTGGCACTGATGCCCGGTGGCGCCCGTTCAAACTGCCGCCGACCCCATGCCCGGCCCCATCTGCGGGTTTTGATGGTCGGACTGACCGGGATTGGCCTGTGGATTCCGGCCCGGCCCCTGACCGTGGAACCGGTGGCCTGAGCGACGGACTCAGCCCCCGGCGGCGACCGGGCTGCGCTGCATCGGCAAGCCACCCTTGATCACGGCGCGGATGCGCGACAGCGCCTGCAGGCCCTGGGTCGGATCACCTTCGACCAGCAGCAGATCGGCGATCTTGCCTTCGGCCACCAGGCCAAAGGGCGGGTCCTCGCGCTGGCTCAGGTAGCGCGCAGGGTCCAGGGTCGCCGCGCGCAGGGCTTCGGCGGGACTCAGGCCCGCTTCCACCAGGAGGTCCAGTTCGCGGTGCAGGCCGGCGCCCGGAAAGACCCCCGCCTGCATGTCGCTGCCCGCCAGAATCGTGACGCCGGCCCGGTGCAGGCGGCGGACATTGTCCCGCCAGTTCAGGCGCTGTTCGTAGAGCATCTCCAGGTAGGGACGAAAGAAGGCGGTATCGGGATCTTCTCCCGGCACCGCGTCGAAAGCGGCGAGGGTGGTGGCGGGCACGGTCTCGCGTTCCAGCGCGGTCGCTCTGCGAGGCTCGCGGCCGAGCAGCGCATAGTTCTCGAACACCGCCATGGTGGGAATCATGGGGATGCCGAAGCGGGCCAGCTGCGGGATCTGCTCATCGGCGATGCGTTCCTTGTACACGCCATGCACCCAAAGCGAGACGCCGGCTTCCGCCGCATCAATGGCGTCACTCACGCTGCCGATATGCGCCACGGCGCGCAGGTTCCGGGCACGGGCTTCAGACACCGCCGCGGCGAGCACCTCGCGGGTGATGCGTGGTGTGGCTTCCGGGATGCGGTCCACCGCCAGCTTGATCACATCCGCGCCCATGCCGGCGATCTCGGCGACCGTGGCCCTCGCCTGATCGGTGGAAGCCACCTCGCGGGTCTGATGCTTCTTGATGTACCAGCGAATCCACCAGGGGGCGAACTTGTCCAGCACCGCGACCGGGTGGCCGCCGGTGGTGGTCACGATCGGTCCTGCGGCATAGATGCGCGGGCCGGGCAGTGTTCCCGAGGCCGTTCGTGCCCGCAGGTCGAAGATCTGGTTGTCCATGCCGCCGATGTCCAGCACCGTGGTGACGCCGCTGTACAGGTAGGCGCGCAGATTACGCGGCGGATCCGGCAGTTCCGGTTGCCAGCGCGGGGCAGAGCTGAAACAGACGTGGCTGTGCATGTCGATCAGGCCCGGCAGCAGGGTGGCGCCGCTACCGTCGATCAGTTGGGCGTCCCGGGTCGGGCGCTGGCCGGTCGGGCTGATGGCGACGATATGCTCGCCGCGGATGTGCACATCGAGTCCCGTGCTTCGCTCGCCGCTGGCCGGATCGAACACGGCCGTATTGCGGATCAGTACCGATTGCGGTGGGGTATCGGGTGTGCGAATCAGGTCCTGGTCGGCCTTGTCGCAGGCGCTCAGGGTGACGCTGGCCAGCAGGGCCAGCAATGGCATGCGTGTCATGGTCGGCTTCCCCGGGGAAAGCCGGCAGTATAGGCCGCTCAGCCGTCCCGTTTGTTCCTCAGCAGCACTTCCTGCGAGATGCTGACCAGGCGCCGCCCGCTCTCATCAAAGGCGGCGCCCTGCGCCAGGCCGCGATCCGCCCCGCTGGCCACGCAGTCGAACTGCCACAGGCTCCAGGCCGGCGTGCCGGGCGGCTCATGAAACCAGAGGCTGTGATCCAGGCTGGCACTGAAATAGGCGTCGATCGAGGTCGGCGGACCAGGCTGGGCCAGCAGCACGGCCTCGGTCGGCAGATCATCGGAGATGAAGGCGAGGGCCGCGGCGCAGCTCAGCGGATCGTCCGGGACCGGGTCCAGAAGCCGGCACCATGCCGCTGCGCTGAGGCGGCCGTGGCTGCGTTCGGGCAGGCCCCGGCGCTCGAACTGGCTGAACCAGTCGCAACTGGGTGCGAGGCTGTCCGGTGCTTCAATGCCGGCGAGATCCTGCCGGGGCGAATGCGTGCCCGTGACCGTGGTGAAGGACAGGGTGGCGGCGAGCAGGCGCCGCTCA
>JBFKIN010000299.1:0-4050 GCA_041632255.1 Oceanococcus sp.
CCGGCCGGTTTCACCGTCATTGCCCTGGGCAAGCTGGGTGGTCGCGAGCTCAATTTCTCCTCCGACGTCGATGTCATCTTCGCCTACGAAGGCGCCGGGGAGTCGGACGGCGCCAGGCCGCTGTCCAACGAGCAGTATTTCGTGCGTCTCGGGCAGCAGATCGTGGCCAGCCTGCAGGATCGAAGCCCCGAGGGTTTCGTCTTTCGCGTTGATCTGAGGCTGCGGCCCTTTGGGGAGAAGAGTCCGATCGCCCACCATCTGCCGGGTCTGGAAGACTATTACGCGGCGCATGGCCGTGGCTGGGAGCGTTATGCCTGGATCAAGGCCCGTGCGGTGGCCGGTGACCTGGATCTGGGGCGGCAGCTGATCACCACGTTGCAGCCCTTTGTCTACCGGCGGTATCTGGATTACGGCGCCATCGCCGCCCTGCGCGAGATGAAGCAGCAGATCGACGAGCAGGTGCGGGCCCGGGGTCACGAGCAGGACATCAAGCTGGGCTGGGGCGGAATCCGCGAGGTGGAGTTCATCGTCCAGGTCTTCCAGCTGATGCGCGGCGGTGCGGAGCCGGGTTTGCGCAGCGCCTCGATCATGCAGGCCCTGGAGGCCATCGACAGCCGCGAGCTGTATCCCGCAGAACGCATTGCCGAATTGCGCGAGGCCTACTGGTTCCTGCGCCGCCTCGAGAACTGCTGGCAGGCGCAGCGCGACCAGCAGAGCCATGTGATGCCGAATGACGAGGAACCGCGCCAGGCGCTCGCCTGTGCGCTGGGATTCGCCGACTGGGACGCACTGGATTCCCGGCTGCAGCTGCAGCGGGCGAGGGTGCACGCCCAGTTCGCCGAACTGTTTGCGCAGCCCGATGAGCGGGACCCTGATCCGGAATGGCTGCGCTGGTGGGAGGGGCGGGGTGGGGAGCCACCGCCGGCAAGGGCGTCCGATCAGATGGAAGCGCTGCGCGAACGGGCGAACAAGCGTCTGGGGCAGGGCGAACAGCATCACCGCCTGGGCGAGCTTCTGTTCCTGCTCAGCAGCCAGTTCGAGGATGAGGCCGGCGCCGAGCGGGTGCTGGCAGTGCTCGACAACCTCGTCGGCCGGGGCAATTACATCAGCTTGCTGGCCGACAGCGGGGTGGCCCGGCGGGCCCTGGTCAATCTCTGCAGCCAGAGCGCCTGGCTGGCCCAGGAAATCCGTCAGTACCCGATGGTCCTGTCCGAACTGCTCGACCCCACCCGGCTGTATGCGCCGCTGCAGCGGGACATGCTGCGCGAGCAGCTCCAGGCCAACCTCGCCAGCCTGCCCGCCGAAGACATCGAGGGGCGCATGGATGTGCTGCGTCGGGTTCGCCATGTGGCGATGCTGCGCATTGCGGCGGCCGATGTCTCGGCGGCGCTGCCGATCATGCGGGTCAGCGACCGGCTGTCCGAGCTCGCCGAGGAAATCGTCGGCGCGGCGCTGGGCGAGGCCCGTCGGCAGATGCAGCAGCGCTACCCCGAGCTGCCGGAGCTGGAGTTCGCGGTGATCGCTTACGGCAAGCTGGGCGGGCTGGAACTGGGTTATACCTCGGATCTAGATCTGGTTTTCGTCTACGACGCCGAGCAGAGCGATCTGCCGCTGGACCCGGCCGTGTTCTACACGCGCCTGGTCAAGCACCTGATCCATTTCCTGGCCACGCCCACCGGCGCCGGCACCGCGTACGAGATCGACACCCGGCTGCGGCCCTCGGGCCGTTCCGGCCTGCTGGTCACCAGCCTGCAGGGCCTGGAGCGCTACCAGCGCGAGCAGGCCTGGACCTGGGAGCACCAGGCGCTGATCCGGGCCCGCCCCGTGGCCGGTTCCGTCCGGGTGGGAGAGGCTTTCTGCCGGCTGCGCGAGGAGATTCTCGGCCGGCCGCGGGAGCTGGCGACCCTGCGCGGCGAGGTCGAGGAGATGCGCGAAAAGATGCGTGAGGAACTGGGGCCGCGCGATGGTGACTTCCAGCCCAAGCAGTCGCCCGGGGGGATCGTCGACATCGAGTTCCTGGTCCAGTTCGCGGTGCTGGCCCACTGCGCCAGCCACCCGCAGATCGGCCGCTTCACGGACGTCATCCGCATCTGCGAGGAACTGGGTCGCGCGGGCCTGATCGCGATCGGGGATGCGCAGGCCCTGGCAGAGGCCTACCGGGAATTGCGGGCGCTGGTCCATCAGCGTTTTCTGCGCGGCGAGGAGGCCGCGGTCGTGTTCGACAGCGCAGCCGTGCAGTCCCTGATCGCCCGCCTGCAGGCCCAGCTGTCTGCCTGAGGGGCGGCTCGGGCCTGCCTAGCGGGCGTCGGCTGCGGCGTCCAGATACTGATCCAGGCCTTGCGCGCAGCGGATCAGGCCGGATTCCGCGCTGGCCTTTTCTATGGCCCGGCCCAGTGCGGCATGGCTGCGATCGCGTTCCGGGTGCCAGATGTGAAAGACGATGCCGCGATAGCGCAGGCGCAATCCCTTGAGGCCCAGGTTGTGCAGCCGGATGACGAACTCCGAATCCTCATGCCCCCAGCCGGTGAAGGCCTCGTTGTAGCCATTGACCGCAATGGCATCGCTGCGCCAATAGGAGCAGTTGCAGCCGCGGAATTTGCTGGCCGAGAACGCACTGCGGGCTTGTTCTCGCCGGCCCAGCCAGGGCAGGTAGAGGGCCCTGCTGCGCTTGCTGATACCCCGTGAAAGAGGGTGCAGCCGGACGCTTTTCCTGCTGAACAGCCGGGCCAGGTGGCCGGGCTGGATATTGACCCGGCTGCCGTACAGGTACTGCCCGGGTCGGGCGGCGGTGAGGTGATCCTCGATGAATCGGGGATGCAGGATGCAGTCGCCGTCGACCTGAACCACATAATCGCCGCGGCAGCGGGCCAGGGCCTTGTTCAGGGCCGAGGCCTTGCGATGACCCCTGTCCTCCTGCCGGACGTGAACCAGCGGCATGGGCAGGCGCCTGGCAAGGGCGGTGATCAGTTCCCGGGTCGGGCTGCCGGAGCCATCGTCGGCAACCACCACCTCGTCGGGCAGCTGCGACTGATGCAGCACGCTGAGGAGGACCAGTTCCAGGGCCTCGGGCCAGTTGTAGGTGCTGATCAGCAGGGTGCAGCGAGGGGCGGTCATGACGGATTCGGGTGGAAGGTGCGGCCATGCTCGGCAGCGTCGCGCTGCTTTGCAAGTGGCCGGGACAGGAAGATGGGTCTGCCGGGTCGCCGGCGTGCTCAGTTGCCGCGCAGGCCGCGTTGCAACTTGCGGGTGTTGCTGCGGCGGCGCCACCAGCCGAGTGGCTTGGGCCTGCGTGGGCTGAACCCGGCCAGATGTCGCGCCACGGCATCCAGCGAGCGGGCGGCCGCGCCCGCGTCGCGGGCCGGATGGATGTGCTGGCCGAAGGTCGTGATGGCTTCGCGCAGGGCGGGGGAGGGCGCAAGCGCCTGCTCCAGAGCCTGCGGCAGCTCGGTGGGCGAGGCCATGTCGATCAGGTGAGGGCCGGGGTACAGGTTGCGCAGGGTGATCGCGGGTTTCTCCTGCAGCAGGAACTCGTAGACGATCGACGAGGTGTCGCAGAGCATGACGTCGGCGGCCTTGAGCACCGGGATCAGCGGTTCCTCGCGCACGAATTCCACGCCGGGCAGGCGCGTGGCGTCGCGCAGTTGCTCGACCAGTGAGGGATCCGTCTTGGGGTGGGTGCTCAGGAGCCAGTGATAGCGCTCGCTGCGCATCAGCGGCTGCAGCGCGGGCAGCATTTCCGCAATGCTGTTGACCCGCCGGCTGAACGTGCTGGCGTAGAGGATCACCGGTTTGCCGGCGGGCACCGGCCGCGCGGCCACGGCCGGATCGAACAGCGGGTCCAGCTTGGCCCAGCCGGTTTCCACGACTTCGAAATAACCCAGCTGTTCGGCCATCTGCGCAAACCGTGTGGTGGTGGACGGCCCCTGGGTCAGGAGCAGGTCAAAGCCGCCGCGCAGGCGGAAGTGGTCATCGCGGCCGTGCTTGTCCAGATCAAAGCCGTGAAACACCTGGACCTTGGCGCCGGGAAGCTGGTGCGGCACCCAGTGCACG
>JBFKIN010000300.1:0-4033 GCA_041632255.1 Oceanococcus sp.
GGCATTCTGGCGGTCACCCTCCTGCACAAACCGAAGCGTCTCGACCGGGCGACCTGGATGCAGCGCTGGTTTGCCTGGCAGTCGCCGATGAGCGAATGGATGCAGCCGCGGGCGCGCTATGTCCGCAATCTGGTCGAGGACACATTGACACCGGGCGCCGACTGGGTGGACGGCATCGTCGAAGAGGACTGGCCGTCAGGTGATCACGTCACCAACCCGAAACTGTTCTATGGAGCGAGCAGCTGGGGCGGCGTCGCGCGCCACATGGCCATCATGCTGCATTCCGTGACCCGCATTCTCAATCTGTTCAATATCACCACGGTGATGCTGAGCGAGTATTTCATCAAGACCCCGCCCGCCAGGAACTGAGCGCCGCGCGTAGCGCCTGATGGGCTGGCCTGCCTTGGTATGATGCGCCCGAACAATCCTTACCGGACCTCGCTTTGAAAAACCTGCTGCGCCCGAACCTGATCCAGCTGCCACGTTCCTTCGAGGCAGTCACCGACATCCGCCAGCAGGATGAGGTCAACCCGACCAGCCTTGGCCTGCCGGCGTCCGCGCCCGGTCAGATCTGGCAGGCGGTGGAAAAGCTCTACGCCAGCCGGGCCCTGCCCGGCATCAGCCTGGCCGTGCGCCACAAAGGCCAGATCGTGCTCAACCGCAGCATCGGCCACGCACGCGGCAACGGCCCGAAGGACACGCCGGACACGCCCAAGCTGCCAATGAGCACGGACACGCCGGTGTGCCTGTTCTCGGCCTCCAAGGCCATCACGGCCATGCTGGTACACAAGCTGGCCGAGGAAGGTCTGATCAAGCTGCACGATCCGGTGGCCGAGTACATCCCGGAGTTCGGCACCCGTGGCAAGCAGTACATCACCGTGGGGCAGGTACTCGCGCACAAGGCTGGCATTCCGACGATCAAGCAGAAGGAACCCGACCCGAGCATTCTTTGGGACTGGGACGCCTGTGTGCAGTTGCTATGCGACGCGCAGCCTCGCCGCGACGCCGGCAATGCGCAGGCGTACCACGCGATCACCGGTGGCTTCATCCTGGGTGAGATCATGCGCCGGGTCACTGGCCAGGACCTCAACGAGATTCTGCGTTCGCGGCTCACGCTGCCGCTGGGCAGCCGGACCATGAGCTTCGGACTGGCCCCGGAACTGCAGCCGGCCGCCGCGCTCAACTACCACACCGGCCCCCTGGAGGTCTTTCCGCTGAGCTATGTGGTCAAACGCGCGCTGGGTGCCAGTTTCGACACCGTTTGCGAGGTGTCGAACAGCCCCGAATACATGTCGTCATACATTCCGGCGGGCAATGTCTACGCGACTGCCCTGGACGCCTGCGACTTCTTCCAGTGCCTGCTCAATGGCGGCACCTTCGGCGGCAATCGGGTGTTCGAGCGCAGCACGGTGGCCCGCGCCATCAGCGAAGCCTCGGCCCGTCAGTGGGACCGGACGCTGTTCGTGCCGCTACGCACCAGCGAGGGCTTCATGCTGGGGGACTCCCCCTTCGGCATGTACGGTCCGCGGACCCGGGAGGCGTTCGGCCATCTCGGCTTCATCTGCATTTTCTGCTGGGCGGACCCTTCACGCGACATCGCCGTGTCGCTGCTGACCACCGGCAAGCCGCTGGTCTCGCCGCACCTGCGACCGCTCCTCGGCCTGCTGAACACCATCAACCGCGTGTTTCCGAAGTTTGCCAGCCACTAGCCGCCCGCCTGGGCGGCGAGCAAGCTCAGCGACGAAGTCCACATCACAGCAGCAGCTGTCGCAGCTCCTCGAAGGTCTCCCCGGTGTAAACCGCGAGACGTTGCAGGCTTGGTACCGTGTCCCGACAGCCGATAAAACCGAAGTTCAGGGTGCCGGCATAACTCTGCACCGTGATGTTCAGACCCATGCCATGCGCAGGTATCGACACCGGATAGGTCGCCTCCAGGCGAGCGCCGCGGAAGTACAGGGGCTCCTTCGGGCCCGGCACGTTCGAGATGCACAGGTTGAAATTGAGCGGCAACCGCGAGCGTACGCCGGTCACCGCTTGCAGGGTCTGCAACATGAACGGAGCCATGATCAGGGTGCTGTAAGCAATGATGCCGGCCGCCGACATGCTCTCCATCTGGGCCTTGGCGCTGCGGGTGGAGGCAATGATCGCTTCCAGTCGCTTGAGCGGATCGTCGATGTGGGTGGCTAGCGAGGCCAGCATCGCCCCCACCGCGTTGCCGCCGCCCGGGTCATCCTTGGGCCTCACGTTGACCGGCAAAAAGGCGATCAGCGGCTTGTCCGGCAGAGCGTTCTGTTCCTGCAGATATTTGCGCAGGCCTCCCGCAGACAGCGCCATGACGATGTCGTTCATGGTGCCCCCGGCCGCCTTGGCCAGAGCCTGCAGTTCCGACACCGGATACTGCTGTGTCGCGAAGCGACGATTGCGCCCGATCTTGCGATTGAGGATGCATTCCGGCGCCTGCATCGAGGACACCAACTCGCCGACTTCATTGCTACGATGCCGGACCAGACGCCAAAGCGCCCGACTCACATCCATGGCGGAATCGAACTGCGAGGTCACCGCCTGCCAGACGGTAGACATGTCCACACCCTGCACCGCATCACGCGGAGGACGCTGGGGCGGCGGCAGTGCGAAATAAGGCACCGTCTCGCGATCATCCGGGTCCGGCGACAGGCTGCGCTGCAGGATACGCATCGCGGTGTAGCCATCGACCAGCGCGTGGTGAATCTTGCTGTACAGGGCGAAGCGCCCCCCTTCCAGGCCCTCGATCACGTGCAGTTCCCAGGGCGGGCGCGTGAAATCGATCTGGTGGCTGTGCAGTCGCGAGATGAGCACGCCCAACTGGCGTTCGTCACCCGGCACGGGCAGCGCGGAATGGCGGAGATGGTAATCGAGGTCGAAATTGCTGTCCTCGACCCATTGATGGCGCGGATTCAGCTTGAAGCCTGGCGTCTTGAGCTTCTGATTCCAGGGCCGCTGAACCGCGACGGCGGCGCGGATGTCTTCCATCAGCTGACCGACAAAATCCGGCGGCGCATCCGGCGGCGGCGAAAATGGCAGCATGCCGGCCACATGCATCATGGTCTGCCGAGATTCGCCATAGATGAACATGGCGTCCATCGGTGACAGACTCTTTCCCCCCATCTCACAGTCTCCCTGTAGGCTGAGGTGACAGTGTACAGGTCCGGCAGCGCGCCGAGTCGAGCCCCGGCTCAGCGAAGGAAGCGGATGCTCAAGCTTGCGCCGTCACCGCCGCCAGGGCGGTTTCAAGGTCGGGATAATTTGGCACGACCTTGTCGATCTTCAGATATTGCAGGGTTTCCAGCGGCTGCCCGTGCAGGCCGGCCAGGGCAAAAGGACGTTTGTAGGAACGGGACTGCTTGAACATGGACACCAGAAAACCCAGTCCGCTGGAGTCCATGAAGCTGACGCCGCTGCCGTCGAACACCTGGGGCCCGCCGTCGGAGGTGGCAATGACGTCCATGGCCAGATCCCGGGCCTGTGCCACACAGGCCGCGTCGAGCGAACCTGCGATCGAGTAGATCGTGGTCTGCCCACGCATTTCAATGTCCAGACTCATGCCGGCCCTCCTCGTGATCCATACGATCCGTGAGATCCAATATAGGTGGGCACGCGCAGGCGGGCAAGGCAACCGAAAGCGCAGCAGAAAAAAGACCCGCAGAGCGGGTCGGTAGATTTGGCGGAGAGAGAGTCCTCCGCCATAGTTCCACTGAGTTCCTCGGTGTTCTTTATCCTATTGTTTATTAGCATCTTTTTTTAGCATGCGCTCCACTGGATTCCCCAGGATTCCTGTAAGATCAAGCTAATGTTTATGGGCTGGATTATGGGCCATGTCAAAACTAACCGCACTGCAGGTTGCGAATTTATCTGCCAAGGGACGTTACAACGATGGCGATGGCTTGTACCTGCAGGTCCGATCCAAGAGCAATAAATCATGGCTCCTCAAATACATGCTCAACTACCGAAAACGGGAGATGGGCCTAGGCCGCTATCCCGAAGTGAGCCTCGCGGA
>JBFKIN010000301.1:0-4027 GCA_041632255.1 Oceanococcus sp.
GAGTTTTGCGATTACCTCGCCGAGCTGGTCGGCGCCTTCCCGATCATCACCATTGAGGATGGCATGGCCGAGGACGACTGGGACGGCTGGAAGATGCTGACGCAGCGCCTGGGTGAAAGCACTCAGCTGGTCGGTGATGACCTGTTCGTGACCAATCCGAAAATCCTGGCCGAAGGGATCGAAAAGGGGATCGGCAACTCCATTCTGATCAAGGTGAACCAGATCGGGACCCTGACTGAAACCCTGGAAGCCATCGCCATGGCGGACAAGGCGGGTTATTCGGCAGTGGTGTCGCATCGCAGCGGAGAGACCGAGGACGCGACCATCGCGGATCTGGCCGTGGCCACCACGGCCACCCAGATCAAGACCGGCTCGCTGTGCCGCTCGGATCGGATAGCCAAGTACAACCAGTTGCTGAGGATCGAAGAGATTCTGGGTGATGCGGCGCGCTATCCGGGCATGTCGGCCTTTCCGGTCAAGCGCTAGGCGCGGCGATGAGACGCGGCTCTGGCCGGGTTTTCGCCGGCCAGACGCAGCGTATATCGGCATTTGCTAAACTGCGACGCATGCCGAAGGGGACATGGGTCATCGCGGTAGCGGGCATCCTCTACCTTCAATACCGGTTGTGGTTGGGACCGGGCGGCTGGCTTGACGCTCGAGAACTGGGTCAGCAGGTCGAAGCCGCTGCGGCGCACAACGCCCGCCTGCAGGAGCGCAATGACCTCATCGAGGCGGAAATCGACCGCCTGGAAAACGATCCCGCAGCCATTGAATATCATGCCCGCGCCGATCTGGGCATGATCAAGCCCGGCGAATCCTTCTACCTCATCGTCCGCTGAGAGTCCGCGTCCCGATGCTGCGCCCACGCGTTGTTGTTCGCCTGTCCCGATCGCCGCTCATGCGTGCGCTGCCGCGGGGATATGCCTGCGGGAGCGTCCCTTTCGCCGGCCGGGCCACCTGATGATCTGGGCCATCGTGCCGGCGGCCGGCCGCGGCACGCGCCTGCCGGGCGAGACGCCGAAACAGTATCGGCGTCTGGCTGGCCGCAGCGTGCTGGATCACTGCCTGTCGCGTCTGCTGGCTGAAACGCGCATCAGCGGGGTGATGCTGGCCCTGGCGGCGGATGATGCCTACTGGTTGGACAGTACCTTCGCCGACGACCCGCGGGTGCATCGCTGCGTGGGGGGCGCCGAGCGGGCGGATTCCGTCCTGGCCGCGCTCGGTGCCTTGCGCGAGCTGAGCCCGGCCCTGCCGGATGACTGCGCCGTGCTGGTGCATGATGCCGCGCGGGCCCTGCTGCCGGCGACTGCGCTGGCCCGGCTGGTTGAGAAGCCGCCGGGTGCGGATGGCGCCTTGCTCGCCATTCCCGCACAGGACACCCTCAAGTGGTCCGAGGACGGCGTGCGCTGCGGGCAGACGCTGGAACGGCGGCAGATATGGCAGGCCCAGACACCGCAATATTTCGAACTCGGCCGCTTGTACGAGGCGCTGGCCAGGGCACTGGCCGAGGGAACCGAGATCACCGATGAAGCGTCATGCATGGAGAAACAGGGCTACCGCCCCCGATTGATCTTGGGTGACGCGCTCAATTTCAAGATTACGACGCCGGCCGACCTCGCGATGGCGGCCGCATTGCTGGAGCAGACATGAGAGTAGGCCTGGGTTTTGACGTGCACCGTTTCGGTCCGGGGGATTACGTGATGCTGGGGGGTGTCAAGGTGCCCCACAGCAACGGGGTCATCGCCCATTCCGATGGCGACGTGATGCTGCACGCCCTGTGCGACGCCCTGCTGGGTGCGGCTGGACTGGGCGACATAGGCCAGCACTTTCCGGACACCGATTCCAGCTATGCCGGGGCAGACAGCCGCGCACTCCTGAAGACCGTGGTCGAGCGGGTGCGGGAGGCCGGCTGGCGGGTGGTCAATTGCGACCTGGTGCTGGTGGCCCAGCGACCCAAGGTTTCCCCCTATCGGGAAGAGATTCGCAGCACCATTGCGGCGCTGCTCGGGGTCGATGCCAGCGCGGTCAACGTGAAGGGGACCACTTCCGAAGGACTGGGTTACACGGGCCGGGCCGAGGGTATGGCCGCCCAGGCGGTCGCCTTGCTGGAACCGCTCTAGAGGGAACCCCGCCGGCGCGCCGCGCCGAGCTCATCGCCGCGGCTTCTGGCGCCGGAAGGGCCGCAAGTGGCAGCCGGCGCGCCACTGCCACGCGCTTCCTCCCGAACGGGCTGGCCACTGCGCCCGCAATCCGGTAGAACTAGGCCCCTGAATTGCCTTGGGGGAGAGCGATGCACCGGCTTTACAAGGGCGGCACCGGCCTGCTGATGGGACTCCTGCTGGCCGCCTGTTCGGGAGGGGAAGAGCGCGCTGGTGGGTCTGGAAAGGCGCAGCGCCTGCCGGGTGTGGACGTCGAAAACAAGATCATCCGCATCGGCGCGCTCAACGGCGAAAGCGGGCCGGCCGGGGTCATCGGTAAACCCTATGCCGTCGGCAAGCGCCTGCTGGTGGAGCAGGTCAACGCGGGCGGCCTGCTGCCCGATGGCTGGAAGCTCGAACTGATCGAGCGCGACCACGGCTACAACCCGCAACGTTCGGTGCAGCTGTTCAACGAGATTCGTGATGAGGTGCTGTTCATCGCGACCAGCTTCGGCACGCCGAATACGCTGCCGTTGAGGCCGATGCTGGAACGCCATCAGATTGTGGCCTTTCCCGCGTCCCTGTCTTCCAAGATGGCGGAGTTCAAGTACACGCCACCGGTCGCGCCGTCTTACATCGTCGAGGCCCAGCGCGGCTTCGACTGGGCGCTGGAGCAGGCGGGCAGCCGCGAGAATTTCCGCCCGGGCGTGATCTACCAGCAGGATGATTACGGCAAGGATGGCTACGACGGCTGGGTCAAGGCGGCAGCGCACTACGGCATCCAGATCGTGGCCGAGCAGACCTATGCGCCCGGCCAGGCGGACTACACCGCGGCGGTGTCCGCGCTGAAGAAGGCCGGTGCCACCCACGTCCTTTTGACCACCCTGCCCAGTGCAACCGGTCCGATCCTGGGCGCCGCCACGCAGCTCGACTACAAGCCGGTCTGGATCGGCAACACGCCGGCCTGGATCGACCGCTTCTTCGACCCCGACGTCATTCCCTCCAAGGTCTTCGAGCGCTTCTATCTGGTGTCCAGCGTGCCTTACTGGGGGGAGCCCAGCGATTTCATGGATCAATTCCTCGCCGCCTATGAAGCCTACGGGCGTCAGCAGGCGCAGCAGGATGGATACATCCTGCTGTCCTACCTGCAGGGGGCGCTGGAACTGGAGGCACTGGGCCGGGCCATCAAGGCCGGAGACCTGAGCCGCGCCGGCTATCTTGCCGCCTTGCAGTCGATCAAGGATTTTCGCATGAACGATTCGGTGCCCTATGCGGTGAGTTTTGACGCCGTGCCCTACGTGGCCGGCGTCGAGACCCGGGTGATGCAGCCGCTGCTGGAGAAGAAGAGCTGGCGCATCGTGGCGCCCTTTGCCGCCCCGAAATCCCCGCACTGATCGGCGCATGCTTTCCGTCACCAATCTGGAGGTGGTGTACAACCGCATCGCCCGGGTGCTGAACGGCGTCAGCCTGACTGTGGGGGAGGGTGAAACCGTGGCCCTGCTGGGACCCAACGGGGCGGGTAAATCCACCCTGCTGCGCGCCATCACCGGTCTGCTCGGTATTCACGATGGCGCCATCTCCAAGGGTCGGATGACGCTGGGCGGCCAGGATCTGCTCGGGATGAAGCCGGAGGCCATCGTGCGTGCCGGCGTGGTGCAGGTCATGGAAGGCAGGCGCATCTTTGTCGACCTCAGCGTCGAGGACAACCTGCTGGCGGGCGCCCATAGCCGCAGCGACAACGTGGGCCCGGCGTTGCAGGAGGTCTATGACCAGTTCCCGCGTCTGGCCGAACGGCGTCGCCAGCTGGCCGGCTACCTGTCCGGTGGCGAGCAGCAGATGCTGGCGATCTCGCGGGCCATGCTGGCGCAGCCCAAACTGCTGTTGCTGGA
>JBFKIN010000302.1:0-4014 GCA_041632255.1 Oceanococcus sp.
AGCGCTACGACCAGCGGGGGCACGACATCGAGCGTCCACTGCTGTCTCCCGAGGAGGTTTTTCTTTCGCCGGATGAAGTCGGAATTCGACTGCGGGACACCGCCAGCCTGAAGCCGATCGGACTGCCTCCGGCTCTGCCGCTGGATGCCGCGGATATCAATCAGCAACTCGCGGCACTGAAGGATGCGCCCAGGGTTCTGTTCGTGGCGTCCTCTGCCGGGCGGCGCGAAAAAATGTCCGAAGCGCTGCGCGAGCACGGCATCACGGCCGCGCGGGTCGATAGCCTGACCGAGTTCACCAGCTCGAGCAGTCGCTACGGTCTGGCCAGCGCGCGCCTGGACCGTGGCTGCCTGCTGGACCAGCCGCCGGTCCACGTGGTCACCGAGGGTGACCTGCTCGGGCAGCGCCCCCCCACCCGCCGACGGCGTCGCGCCAGCCGCGATGCCGAGTCCCTGCTCAAGGATCTGACCGACCTGCAGGTGGGCATGCCCATCGTCCATCGCGATCATGGGGTCGGCCTGTATCAGGGCCTGACCAAGCTGGATATTGGCGGGCAGCAGCAGGAGTTCCTCAGCCTGGAATACAAGGCCGGTGACCGTATCTATGTGCCGGTCACCAGCCTGAATCTCGTGCACCGCTACACCGGTGGCGACTCGGAACACCCGCCGCTGCACGCCCTGGGCTCGGATCGCTGGCAGAAGCAGCGAGAGCGTGCCGCCAAACGGGTGCGGGACGTGGCTGCGGAACTGCTGGAAATCCAGGCTCGTCGCGCCGCGCGTCGTGGCCAGACGCTCGCCGTGGATTACCTGGACTACGAGCGCTTCGCCGCCGGCTTCCCGTTCACCGAAACCGAGGACCAGGCACAGGCCATCGATGACGTGCTGGCCGATCTCGCCCGGGCCCAGCCCATGGACCGGGTCGTCTGCGGCGATGTCGGTTTCGGCAAGACGGAGGTGGCTCTGAGGGCCGCCTTTGTAGCCGCTCAGGCCGGAAAGCAGGTTTGCGTACTCGTGCCGACCACCCTGCTCGCACGCCAGCACCTGCAAAACTTCGCGGATCGTTTTGCAGACTGGCCCATCCGGGTGGAAGGCCTGTCCCGACTGAAGTCCGGCAAGCAGCAGAGTACGCTGCTGACCGATCTGGCCGACGGCAAGGTGGATATCGTCATCGGCACCCACCGCCTGTTGCAGCCGGTTGTTCGCTTCAAGGATCTGGGCCTGGTCATCATCGACGAGGAGCAGCGTTTCGGTGTCCGCCACAAGGAGCGCATGAAGGCGTTGCGGGCAGAGGTCGACATGCTGACCCTGACCGCGACCCCGATTCCACGCACCCTGAACATGAGCATGAGCGGGCTGCGCGACCTGTCCATCATTGCCACGCCGCCCTCGCGACGGCTCTCCATCAAAACCTTCATCAGCCGGTGGGAGGCCGCCGTGATCCGCGAAGCCTGCCAGCGTGAGCTGAAGCGTGGCGGCCAGGTCTTCTTCCTGCACAACCGGGTGCAGGATATCCGCAAGATCGCGGACGAGGTCGCCGCCATCGTTCCTGAAGCCCGCATCGGCATTGCCCACGGCCAGATGCAGGAACGCGAGCTGGAGCAGGTGATGCTGGATTTCTACCACAACCGGTTCAACCTGCTCGTCTCCACGACCATTATCGAATCCGGCATCGACATCCCGAATGCCAACACCATCATCATCAACCGCGCCGATCATCTGGGCCTGGCCCAGTTGCACCAGCTCCGCGGCAGGGTCGGCCGCTCGCATCACCGGGCCTACGCTTACCTCCTGGTGCCGGACGCGCGCTCGCTGACCAAGGACGCCGAGCAGCGACTCGCCGCGATCGAAGCCATGGGCGAACTGGGCGCCGGCTTCCAGCTGGCCACCCATGACCTAGAAATCCGCGGCGCCGGAGAACTGCTGGGCGCCGAGCAGAGCGGCCAGATCCAGGAGGTCGGCTTCACCCTGTACACCGAGATGCTGAACCGTGCGGTGCGCGCCCTGCGCACGGGCGAACTGCCGGACAGTGGCCTGTCTCCTGAACAGATGCTGGAAGTCGATCTTGGCGTCACCGCACTGCTGCCCGATGATTACATACCGGACGTGCACACCCGCCTGGTGCTTTACAAGCGAATCAGCAACGCCGCAGATCCAGCCGCGCTGGATGAACTCAAGATCGAACTGATCGACCGTTTTGGCCTGCTGCCACCGGCCAGCGAAAACCTGTTTTGTGTCCACCGCCTGCGGATCCAGGCCGAACCGCTGAAGCTCAAGAAGATCGAGGCGGCAGACGACGGGGCACGCCTGCATTTCGGCGATCCGGAAGCGATCGCCCCGGAACGGGTGATCCGACTGGTACAGAGTGACCCGCGTCACTTTCGCCTGCAGGGCGACAAGCGACTGGATATTCAGCGCACCATGATCGAACTGGATGAACGGGAACGCCAGATCAGCGCTGTACTGCGCACTCTGCTCGACGGATAATGGGCGCCATGCGCGCTCTTGTCCTCTGCTCCCTGCTCCTTGCAGCCACCGCCTCCGCCCAGCCAAAAACCGGAAAAATCTGGCAGCTCGACCTGGTTGCCTTCGAACGATCCAGCGGTGCGGGCAGCTTCGATGACACCTGGAACTTCCGGCCCATCGATTGGCCGGACATGCTCGCCCTGGAAGCCGAATTCCTCAGTGTGAGCAGGAATCAGGCCCCACCGCTGCATGTTGCAGAGCACGCGCGGGCGCAAGGGGTCGAGATTCTGCCGCTGAGCAGCTCCCAACTGGCCGGGGCCAGCAGCCGACTGCAACGCAGCGGCCGCTATCGGGTGCTGAGCGAGCACAGCCTGCGCTTCCGCCAGAACAGCAGGACCCCGCACCTGCGCATGCAGGGCGGTGATCACCTGCGTCTGGTGGGGCGTGACAGCCGGTCCGTGGGCAGCTCAGCGATGGATTTCTGGCTCAGCAGTCCGGATCTGGAGCCGCCGGTCAATGCCCGCGTGTTTGACGGCTGGGTTCGGCTGGATCACCAGATCCACCCTATCCTTGAGCTGGATCTGAGCCTGTTGAAACTGCTGCCCGGCGTCTACCCGCTGCAGACCGACCCGGACGGTCGTCGTGAATATTTCCGCGACCAGGTCCAGCAGTATCGCATGCGCCAGGAACGTCGCCTGCGGCCGGGGCTCACTGCCTATTTCGACCATCCACGTATCGGCGTACTGGCGCGACTGACCGAAATTCTGCCTGCACCACCCTCGAATCCCGCCCCGGATACCGAGCAGTCGTTCTGAACGGTCGCGCCGGGCTCAGGCCTCGGCGGGCTGCGACAAGCCCTCGATCACACGACGGGCCTTGTCCATTCCCATTTCCACGAAACGTTCGATTTCCTCGTGAATGCCGCCCTGCCCGATGCCGGCGGCCCAGTTGACCACCACGGCCAGACAGGCGTAGGGAATGCCCAGTTCTGCGGCCAGCGCCGCCTCCGGCATACCGGTCATGCCGACGATATCGCAGCCATCGCGTCCCAGCCGGCGAATTTCTGCAACCGTCTCCAGACGCGGTCCCTGTGTCACTCCGTGAACTGCCTGCTGACGCAGGCCAACGCCCTGACGCCGCGCGCTGGCCAATAACGCCTCGCGCAGCGCCGGCGCATAGGGCGGCGCGAACTCGACATGCTGCAGTGGCACGTCCCCGTCCTGGCTGTAACTGTGCTCCCGGCCCCAGGTGTAGTCGATCAGATCATGTGGCAGGACCAGTTCGCCGGGCGCCATGTGGGCGCTGATGCCGCCAACCGCCGCCACACCGATAATGCTCTCCACGCCCAGCTGGTGCAGGGCATGCACATTGGCGCGGTAGTTGATCGCATGCGGCGGCAGCCTGTGCCCTCGCCCATGGCGGGGCAGGAAGGCGAGCGACTGATCGCCGAATCGACCCACCTGGACCGGAGCCGCCGCTTCGCCGTAGGGCGTGTCCACCCGGTGTTCGCGAACATCCTCCAGCCCGGCCAGTTGATTGAGGCCGGTTCCGC
>JBFKIN010000303.1:0-4010 GCA_041632255.1 Oceanococcus sp.
CGACAGCCGGCTGGATTGCGAACTGATGGCGCTGATGCTGGAGCAGGAGGCCTTCCATGCGCGGCTGCGCTTCAATGGCCGCGTCACGCGTGAGCAGCTGCCCCAGGCCGCCAGCGGCCTCATGGACGGTATTTTCGGCCTCTTCGTTGGCGATCCCCGGTCCGCCGACGAGCGGCTGCTGGATATCTCTGCCCGCCTGGAGGCTGCGCCGGATTTCCTCCAGGCCATGCGGGATCGGCTCGACACGCCGGTGGAACGCTGGCTGCAGATCGAGTTGGACAAGCTGACCGGCCTGCCGGCGCTGCTGGAGAATATTCGCGACTGGGCGGAGCGGCAGCGCTGGAGTGGACGGGACCGGCTGGAGCGGGCCTGCGCTCAGGCCCTGGCCGCGGTTCAGGGCTATGCCGCGGAACTGCGCCTGTTGCCGACCACGCGCCAGTTCCACCTGGAAGAGGCCGATGCACGCGAACTGGTTCGGCTGGGCGGCATTGAGCTGAGCCTGGAGCAGCTGCATGGGCTGGCCAGCGAGTTTCTCGCCCGATCCGGCGAGCAGATCGAAGCGCTGCGATCAAGGCTTTGTGCCAAGTACGGTCTGGCCGATGACGTCACGGCGGCGGAATTGCAGATTTTTCTGCAACGACGCCACGCGGTGGCGCAGGACCAGCCGCTGACGGCCATCCTCGACCGCTATCGTCAGGAAGCCGAGAAGATCGAGGCGTTCATCCGGGAGCGGGAGTTGTTCCCCTTGCCGGAGAATCAGGCCCTCAAGATCATCCAGACCCCGGATTTTCTGGCTCCGAACATACCGGCGGGCGCCATGGAGCCGCCGGCGCCCTTCCGCGAGGGCATCAAGACCAGCCTGATCTACCTGACCCTGAGTGAGGAACTGCGCGACGAACACACGGCCCTGGGCATTCCCAGCATGATGATTCACGAAGGCATTCCGGGTCATCACCTGCAGCTGGCGATGGCCGCGATGCATCCGTCAGTGGTGCGCCGTCATGTCAGCGCCAACGAGCATGCCGAAGGCTGGACCACGATGCTCGAGGACTACATGCTGGATCAGGGTTACATGGGTGAGCTGACCGACGAGGCGCGCTTCGTGACCAAGCTGGATTTGAGCCGGATCGGCGCCCGGGTAGCGATCGATCTCTTTTTCATGACCGGGCAGCGCGCGTTCCTTGATGTCGGTGTGGACTGCGATCTGTCCGATCCCGACCCCTTTGTCGCCGCGGGCACCCTGTTGCAGCGCGTCACCGGTTTCGTGCCGGGCCGCGTGCAGGCGGAGCTGAACTGGTATTCGATCGAGCGCGGCTATCCGCTGAGCTACCTCACCGGCAATCAGCTGGTCTGGGATCTCAAGCGGGAGGTCGAGCGGCACTGTCCGGAGCTTGACGCGCTGGAGCGCGACCGGTTGTTCCACCGCAGCTACCTGGAGGCTGGCAACATGCCCTTGAGCTTTTTGCGCCGGGTGTTCGTCCACAACAACCTGGTGGCGCCGTGATGTTCCGTTGGCCTGCTGTCGCGAGTTTCCTTCTGGCCGCCGTGCTGGTCGCCTGTCAGGGTCAGGAGCCGGTTTCCATGCTGCGCCTCAAACCTCCGCTCGCTGAAGTGCCCGGCGCCGAGCGCATCGAAATCAAGTCCGAAATTGATGTGCGCGATTTCGCAGAGGCACGGGCGCCAGTGGCCGTGCGCGGCCTGCGACAGCTGAACGTCGTCGAATCGGCCTATTACAAGTACCACCTGGGCGGCGATGCAGCCGGCAGCTACAAGCTGAAGCTGAGCATCTACGGCGATGTGGCCAGCCGGCGGCAGGCCTGGGCTCTGAACTACCCGCCTGCGCTGCGCGAAGGCGCGCAGGAGAGGTCCTGGGGTGAGGCCGGCTTCGTGGTCCCGGGCAAGGCCGGCGCCTTTGCCATGGGTCGGGTCATCGCCCATGTCGAGCTCAGCGGCGCGGCCGATCAGCTCGACACCGTGCTCGAAACCCTCTTGCGGCGGTCACAGGCGCTGCAGCATTAATCCAGGCGCCTGCGTCGCCACAGCAGGTAGACCGAAGGCAGCACCAGCAGACTGAGCAGCATCGCAGTGAGCATGCCACCGATCATGGGTGCGGCGATTCGCTGCATCAATTCGGCGCCGCTGCCGTCGCTCAGCATCACGGGCAGCAGTCCGGCGAATACCGTTGCCGCGGTCATCACGATCGGGCGCAGCCGGCTGCTGGCCGCCTGACGAATGCCCTCCAGAACCTGTTCGGCGCTCGGTGGGCCGGATTCACGCTGGAGTTGGGCCATGGCCTGATTGAGGCAGGCAAACAGGATCACGCCGAGTTCCACGGCCAGGCCGGCCAGCGCGATGAAGCCGACCACCACGGCCACGGACAGCGCGTAATTCAGCAGGTAAACGAGCCAGATGCCACCGGTGAGCGCCATCGGTACGGTCACCAGGATCAGGGCCGCCTGGCTGAGCTGATGAAACGCGAGGTAAAGCAGCAGCAGTATCACGGCCAGAGTCAGAGGCACGACAAGGGCCAGACGCTTTCTGGCCCGCTCCATGTATTCGTACTGACCCGACCAGCTGATGGAGTAGCCCGGGGGGAGGGTGAGGCGCGACCGCACCAGTTCCCGCGCATCACGGACATAGGCGCCGATATCGCGCCCGGTGATATCGACATAGACCCAACCCGACAAGCGCGCATTTTCGCTCTTGATCATGGGGGCGCCATCCTCGATTCGCACCTTTGCCACATCCCCGAGCGTCAGGTGCTGTCCCCCCGGCGCCACGATGGGCAGCTCGCCCAGGGCTTGTGCCGAGTTTCGCCAGGTCTGCGGGTAGCGCAGGTTGATCGGATAACGCTCCAGTCCCTCGACACTCTGACTGATGTCCAGGCCGCCGATGGCGCTGCTCACGATGAGCTGCACATCGGCAATGTTGAGGCCATAGCGCCCTGCCCGCAGCCGGTCGATGTCGACCGTCAGATAGCGGCCACCTGCGACCCGTTCCGCGTAGGCGCTGGCTGTACCCTCGATCTCGCCCAGCAGCCGCTCCAGTTCCGCGCCGAGCCGCTGGATCTCGCCAAGATCCGGTCCGCTGATCTTGACCCCGACGGGGGTCTTGATGCCGGTTGCGAGCATGTCGATACGGGTGCGGATGGGCATGACCCAGGCATTGCTCAGCCCCGGCAGCTTGACGCGCTCGCGAATTTCGGAGCGGATGTCCTCCAGGCTGTAGCCGGGGCGCCACTCGCTCGGATCCTTGAACTGGATGGTGGTCTCGATCATGGTCAGCGGCGCCGGATCGGTCGCCGTCTGGGCCCGCCCGATCTTGCCGAACACGCTGTGCACTTCCGGCACGCTCTTGATCAGCCGGTCGGTCTGCTGCAGCAGCTGACGCGCCTCGCCAATGGAAATGCCCGGCCGGGTGGTGGGCATGTACATCCAGTCGCCTTCATCCAGCGGGGGCATGAATTCCGTGCCCATGCGACTGAGCGGCCACAGCGAGACCAGCACGGCGATGCCGCCGATGGCCAGGGTCGGCCAGGGGTGACGCAGGGCGAAATCCAGCACCGGACGGTAGGCATGCGTCAGCGCACGGTTTAGCGGGTTGCGATTCTCGCTGGGCACGCGTCCGCGAATGGCGTAACCCATGAGGACCGGGATCAGGGTGACGGCCAGGATCGCCGCGGCGCCCATGGCATAGGTCTTGGTGAAAGCCAGCGGGCTGAACAGACGGCCTTCCTGAGCCTGCAGGGTGAACACCGGCAGGAAGGACAGGGTGATGATCAGCAGGGCGAAGAACAGCGGCGCCCCGACCTCGCCAGCAGCGTCGGCGACTTTCTGCCAGTGACCGCGAGCGTCCTCCCTCTCCAGATGTTTGTGCAGGTTCTCGATCATCACGATCGCGCCGTCCACCATGGCGCCAATCGCGATCGCAATGCCGCCGAGCGACATGATGTTCGCGTTCAGACCCTGCAGGCGCATGACCAGGAAAGCGGCCAGGATGCCCAGCGGCAG
>JBFKIN010000304.1:0-4007 GCA_041632255.1 Oceanococcus sp.
CCAGTGGGCAGTTGTCCAGGGTCTGGGTGCGCGGACTTTGCGGCCGGGGCACCCCGGTGATGCCGCGGGCGTCAAGCAGGCGGACGAATTCGTCGATCTGTTGCGGCGAAATGCGCGGGGCACGGCCGAGCAGCGGCAGGATGGCCGGGCTCAGCCGGGTGCTGACCCGGCCTGCCTGATTCTGCTTGAGATCGACGTAGCAGGGCGGTTCCAGAGGCAGCACCAGGACCCGGGCCGCGACATGCAGGCCGAGGCTCTGGCTGCCATCCTCGTGCACCGTCCAGCGCGCCTTGGCTTCGCGCACGGGGCCGGCCTTCAGCGGCCGGCGCTGCTTGTCCCAGTGGCAGTAGCCGGTTCGCACCAGATCCTCGAACAGTTCACAGGAGCCAGCATCGGCCAGACGGGCCACGTAGGGACTCTCGTCGGCGAAGGCGCGCAGCCGGTTGAACAGCGTGCGATCTTCGGCATGCCGGATGTTGCCGCGTTGCCAGCGGCCATTGAGCGAAAGGGTCTTGCCGGCGCTCTGCGGGCCGGCCTGGCGACTCACCCGCACTGCGACATGGGGCTCCGGGTGTTCCGGCAGGCTGCAGCTGTAGTGCAGCCGGGCCTGGCTCGGGGCTCGGGTGCGCGGGGGGGAGGGACTCGTTTCCTGTGCATCGTGCAGGGCGAACAGGTCATCCACCCAGGCGCTGACATCCTGACTCAATCCAGCCTTGGGGGCGCGCTCGAGCGCGGCCAGCAGCAGCGCCACCACATGCGGGCAGTCGCCACGACTGGGACAGCTGCAGCGGGTCGAAAAACGGCGCTCATCCTCCCGCAGCTGCACCTGGGTCTGGTGACTGGCGCCGTTGTCCCCGCGAATGCGGGCGCTCAGGATCTGGCCGCTGTCGGCGCTCTCGAGTTCGACCACCTGACCGAGCTCGTGGCAGGCCTGGCCACGCCGGAACGTGACGGCATCGAATCGTTTGCGGATGTCGGCTATCGAGTAACGCACGCGACGGAATCCTACGGCCAGCCTGTCAGACTAGCAGGGCCTCGGAAGTGCGGCCAGTGTAGACACCCTGCCGCCACCCAGGCGGTCAGGACGGCGCTTTCTGCGGTCCGAGCGCGGGGTCCAGGCGAAAGTAGAGTCGTTCCCGCCCGTCGGGCAGCATCCGGACCCAGCCCTGTTCCTGCAGGCTGGCATAACTGCGCGGCAGGCCGGTGACGGTGCTGACCAGATCGGCAGCGGTGTCCCACCAGGCTGCCAGATGCCGGGGCGGCGCGGAGACATCGACCGTACCCTTGAGGGCCTGACGCCACTCCTGCGGATGCATGGGGGGGCGACGCAGGCCGGGCGTCACGGCCAATTCCAGCGCGATCTTCCCTGGGCCGCCGGTCAGCGGCAGCTCCTCTGCCTGCAGGCTCAGCTGCGGAGCGGCGGCGAAGAAGGCCGGACCATGAACGCTGTACAGGCTGAGCAGGCCGAACATGCGGGCGGCAGCAGGAGTTTGCGGTGACAGCAGCGCCGGCAGGCGCTCGGCGAATGCGCGGGTGGCGGGCACGTCCAGCTGGCGGATGTCCAGCTCGCCGAGCACGGGCGGGTGGTCATTCTGATTCGCGACCCGTCCCGCCGGAACCTCGAATTCCAGCGACAGGTCCAGTTGCTGCCCATCGCGGCGTTGCTGGTAACGCGCGCTTGGCCGTTCGGCCTGCCAGGACCAGGGCGGGACCTCAAGGCTGTGCGAACTCAGGCTCAGGTGGACCTGCTCGTCCGCCGCGGCCTGCAAGGCCAGCTGGTCCAGATCCAGGACAGACGCGCTGTCCCTTTGCAGTACCAGCTGCCCGAGCCGCAGCTGCAGGCGGCCCGGGGCGAGGTCACCGGCGACCCCATCCTGGCTGATGCGCCAGGCATGGGCACGGGTATCGTGGGCGTGACTCGAGGCCGGCAGCGCCAGCGAGGCGTGCAGGCCTGACAGTCCGGGTCGCGCGGCCAGCGCCAGCGGCGGCAACCCCGGCTCGATGGGCAGCTGCGGCAGGCGCAGCTGGTAGTTCAGGTGGAGCGGGGAGAATTCCCCGGCCAGCCACGCGCCCAGCCCCTGGTAGACGGTGCCCTGATAGTCCAGCTGGTCGCAGCCGCTGCACAGTGCACTGCTCAGGCGCAGGCTGCCGTTGCTGCGCGAACGCAGCCAGCCGGGCTCGAAATGGCTGGATTGCTCGGCGGCCAGACCGGATGCGGCGAGTTGCTGCATCAGCGCGGTGTGAGCGCGCGGTGTCTGGGTGGCGATCACCGCCGTGCCGAGCAGCAGCAGCGTCGCCGCCACGCCGGCGGCGGTGAGGAATTTATTCATTCGGCACGCGGTGGATTCAGAAGCTGATCTTGCCCGTCCACATGTCCCGGTACATCAGCCAGTCGCCCTGGAAACTGAGCCAGGGGTACTTGAAAGTGGCCGGCTTATTGTGCTCGAAAAAGAAATGACCGACCCAGGCGCAGAAATAGCCGCTCAACAGTCCGGCCAGAAGCCAGAGCGGATTGAGTGTGAAAATGGCTACGCCCAGGAAGATCAGTCCGGCGCTGGAGCCGATGAAATGCATGCGGCGGCAGATCCGGTTGCTGTGCTCCTGCAGGTAATAGGGATAGAACTCTGCGAGGCTCTGGTATTCCTTGCTCATCAGATGCGCTAACGTGCAGGTGAACGAACAGTATAGGGAATGACGGACGCCATCGTGGGTCGCAAATTTTCAGTGTCGAATCACACCGCAGTGGGCTGGCGCGAGTGGGTCAGCCTGCCGGAACTGGGCCTGGACGCGATCAAGGCCAAGGTGGATACCGGGGCCCGCACCTCGGCCCTGCACGCCTTCTACACCGAGCCTTTCCGCCGCCGTGGTGCGGACTGGGTGCGCTTTGGTGTGCATCCACTGCAAGGTGATCGCGAGACCGAGGTTCACTGCGAGGCGCCGGTGGCGGACCGCCGCCAGGTCACCGACTCGGGCGGCCACCGCGAGCAGCGTTACGTGATCCGAACAGCCCTGCAACTGGGCGGCAACCAATGGGAGATCGAGATGACCCTCACCGACCGTGATACGATGCGATTCCGCATGTTGCTCGGGCGCACCGCCATGCAGGGCAGGTTGTACGTCATTCCCGGCGCCTCGTTTCTGACCCGTTCATGAAGATCGCAGTCCTTTCCCGCAACCGGAACCTGTATTCGACCCGTCGCCTGGTGGAAGCCGGCGTCGAGCGTGGCCACAAGGTCCAGGTCATCGACGCCCTGCGCTGCTACATGAAGATCGTCTCGCACAAGCCGGAGATTCATTACCGGGGCGAGAACCTGGAGGGCTTCGACGCGGTGATTCCGCGCATCGGCGCCTCCATCACCTTCTACGGTACAGCCGTGCTGCGCCAGTTCGAGATGATGGGCACCTGGCCGCTGAACGAGTCGGTGGCCATCACCCGTTCGCGCGACAAGCTGCGCGCCCACCAGCTGCTGGCGCGCAAGGGCATCGGCATGCCGGTGACCGGCTTCGCCCATTCCCCGGACGACACCAAGGACCTGATGCAGCTGGTCGGTGGCGCGCCGCTGGTGATCAAGCTGCTGGAAGGTACCCAGGGGGTCGGTGTGGTGCTGGCCGAGACCCAGCAGGCCGGCGAGTCGGTGATCGAGGCCTTTCGCGGCCTCAACGCCTACATCCTGCTGCAGGAATTCATCAAGGAGGCCGGCGGTTCCGACATCCGCTGCTTCGTGATCGGCGACAAGGTGGTCGCGGCCATGCGCCGGCAGGGCCGCGAGGGCGAGTTTCGCTCCAACCTGCATCGCGGCGGCTCGGCTGACAAGGTCCGGATCACGCCTGAAGAGCGTTCCACCGCGGTGCGCGCGGCCAAGATCATGGGCCTGAACGTTGCCGGGGTGGACATCCTGCGGGCCAATCACGGTCCGGTGGTGATGGAGGTGAATTCCTCGCCCGGCCTGGAAGGCATCGAGACCATTACCGGCAAGGACGTCGCCGGCATGATCTACCAGTTCATC
>JBFKIN010000305.1:0-3989 GCA_041632255.1 Oceanococcus sp.
GGTATGCTGATCAGCACGAAGTACAGCGGGAACACCCAGCGCGCCACCTTGAGATCATCCCGGTGGGCGTTTTCAACCACCGTCATGTGAAACTGGCGCGGCAGACACAGGATGGCGAGTGCCGCGATCACGGTCTGCACCGCGAAGGACAGATTCAGCGAGCCGGACACCGGCATCACCGCTTCGGCCACGACGTCGCGCGCCTGGGTCAGCGGTCCGGTGAGCACCACCCAGGCGACGCAGAGAAAGGCCACCAGTTTGACCACGGACTCGAAAGCCACCGCGATCAGCAGGCCGTGGTGACTCTCGTTGGAACTGATGTGTCGGGTTCCGAACAGGATGGCAAAGACACCAAGCCCGGCCGCGCTGAGCAGGGCGACATCGGGCGCCTGGGCCAGTTGCGGCGGCGCCAGCACACCGAAGCTGACCGCGATGCCCTTCAGCTGCAGGGCGATGTAAGGCAGCACGGCCACCACGCTCAGAGCGGTGCAGATCACCGCGATGCGCTGGTCCTTGCCGTAGCGTGCGGCCACAAAGTCCGGCAGCGAAGTGAGGCTGTTGCGCTTGGCCAGATCGATCATGCGCGCGAGCAGGCGGTGACCGAAGATGAATACCAGCACCGGCCCGAGATAGATCGGCAGATAGGACCAGCTGGATTCCGCGGCCTGCCCGACCGCGCCGTAGTAGGTCCAGGAGGTGCAATACACCGCCAGGGCCAGACTCCAGGCCCAGGGCTTGCGCGCGTAGCGACGCCGCGCTGCGCGACGATCGCCGCCGAAGGCAATGGCAAACAGCAGCAGCAGATAGGCGCTGACGATCAGGAACAGCAGACCCGGACTCATGCGCGCCGCCCGCCGCTTACTGCGGCAGTACCTCCAGTGCGCCCAGCTCCAGATGTCGCTTGTGCAGCTCGTAGTCGAAGCGGCCGGACAGCTCGGCGCTCAGCTTGAGCACCGCGGTCTTGCCCGCCGCCAGATGCAGGTGACGGTCGTAGCCATGCAGATGCAGTTCGTCATCAATCGTGGAAACCAGTTCCAGCTCGATCTGGTCACCCTGTCGCACACGGATCACGGCCGGGCCGCTGACCAGACCCTGCTCGCCAACCTCGAGGCGGAAGCGTTTCACCACCGGCGTGGGCTCCGGCGTGTCGCGCGGCGGCGGGTCAGCACGCGTGTCCGAGACCGTGGGCTTGCTGGCAGGCGCAGGACCGGGCACCTGGGTCAGGCTCTGGGTCAATTCCGCCTGCGGAGGTGCTTCCGGAGCAAAGAATACGAACAGTCCGGCCATGATCAGGCCGGCCAGCAGCAGAAAAACGAGTTGTCGCATGGGTGGGCAGCTCCCCTGAAATGTGCACCCGCGGGATGATCCGAAGCCGCCGGTCGCGGCGAAAGTCGACCATCGTCTAATCCGCGCCGGCCCTCACAACTGAATAGAATCCTGTCGATGATGCTCGTTGCCGACCAGATCACCAAATACTACGGTCAGCGCCGCGCCCTGGACCAGCTGTCGATCTCGATTGATGCCGGTGAGGTCGTGGGCTTTGTGGGGCCCAATGGCGCCGGCAAGACCACGGCGCTGAAAATCCTCGGCGGGGCGATCGCGCCGTCAGCCGGGCGACTGCATATCGATGGAGTGGACTGCCGTCGCTTTCCGCGCGAGCTGCGCCGGCGGGTCGGCTTTCTCCCGGACCGTCCACCGCTGTACAACGAAATGAGCGTCCGCGCCATGCTGGCCTACTCGGCCCGGCTCAACGGACTGGGTCCGGCCCGCAGCCGGCAGCGGGTCGATGAGGTCCTCGAGATCTGCGCCCTGGAATCGGTGAGCGAAGACCTGGTGGCCTGGCTCAGCCACGGCTATCGCCAACGGGTGGGCATCGCCCAGGCCATCGTCCATGAACCGCAGCTCCTGATCCTGGACGAGCCCACCTCGGGTCTGGACCCGCGCCAGATCGTCGAGGCGCGCAAGCTCCTGCAACAGCTGGCCCGGCGACACACCGTGCTGGTCTCGAGCCATATCCTGGCCGAACTGGAGCAGAGCTGCGACCGTTTCCTGTTCCTGCACCAGGGCCGCATCATCGCCAAGGGCGGCGCGGAGGAGCTGCGCGCCCAACTGCCCCTGGGACAGTTCCGGGTCAGTGGCAGCGGCAAGCCCGCCGAGGCGGTGGAAATCGCCTCCGGCTGCGCCGGCCTTCAGGATGTGGCCCTCGCCGACAGCCGCGCCGGTCATTACGAACTGCATGCCAGGGCCCTGGACGACGCCGCCCGCGAGCAACTGGTTGCCAGGCTGGTCGAGGCCGGACTGGGAGTGGCCCGGCTGGAAAGCACCGACGCCTCAAGGCTGGAGTCGGTCTTCCTCGAACTGACCCGCGAGGCTGCAGCATGAAACTCGTCTGGCTGATCGCCCGGCGCGAGTTGCGCGCCTATCTGCTGTCGCCCATGGGCTACGGGATCATCGCCGCCCTCCTCTGCCTGCACGGCCTGTTCTTCAACGTGACGCTGCTGCAAGGCGAGCTGAGCTCCTATGCCGTGGTCGAAGGCTTTTTCTATCAAGCGGCGGGTTTCGTTGCCGCGGTGGGCGTGCTGCTCAGCATGCGCCTGTTCACCGAAGAGCGGCAGACCGGCAGCGTCATGCTCCTGCTCACCTCGCCGGCTGCCGAATGGCAGCTGGTGGCCGGAAAGTTCCTGGGTGCCTACCTGTTCCTGTGCGGCTATCTGCTGCTCAGCGCCTACATGCCGGGCCTGATCCTGGTGAATGGCAGCATCACGCCCGGGCATCTGGGCGCCGGTTATCTGGGACTCGCGCTGCTGGGCGCCGTGGTCATCGCTCTGGGCACTCTGGCCTCCGCCCTGGTCAGCAGCCAGGTCCTGGCCGCCGTGCTGGGCGCCGCCCTGGTCACCCTGCTGTTCATCTGCTGGTTTCTGGCCGGCGCGGTGGAAGGTGTGCTGGGCGAAGCCATCGCCTATCTTGATCTGATGATGCAGCACCACCTGAGCTTTGCGCGCGGCATCATCAAGCTGTCGACCATCATCTACGAACTGTCGCTGACCTACCTCGCCCTGCTGGCTGCGAGCCTGACCCTGCTGCTGCAGCGCTGGAGTCATTGACATGACGCTGATCCGCGCCCTGTCGCCCTGGCCAACGCTGCTTGTGCTGCTCGCACCGGTGCTGCTCTACCTGGCCGAGCGCCTGTTTCCCGACGGCCCCGTCGCACAACTGCTGCGGATCGCGGCCGGGGCGATGCTGCTGGGCGGCGCCGCCGGTCACGTCATCGCGCGGCGACGCTGTCCTGCCGCGGCGCCGCTGCTCAACGGCCTGCTGATGGCCGATGCCGCGGTCCTGCTGGCCGGGCTGCTTTACACGGCATCGCGACTGGCCTGGCAGCGCCGTGATGACGAATGGGCCGCCATCAGCCTGGTCGCCGGCCTGGTGCTGCTCCTGCTGGCGCTGGCGAGCCTGCTGGCCCTGGCGCTGGCGGCCCGCGCCGCCCGGCGCTCGGGCTTTGTGGAGGCCCCGCGTGTGGGCGAAGCCGCCAGCAGCGGCCTGATCCTGTCACTGGCGGTGAGCGCGCTCGCGCTGGTCAACTTCGCCCTGCAGCGCAGCGACTGGCGCGTGGATCTGGCCCACCAGGCACCTTCCACGCCCAGCCCGGCCACCCTGGCGCTGGTTCAGTCCTCCGAACTGCCGCTGGAAATTCTGCTCTTCTTCGAAAAGCAGAGTCCGGTGCTGGGCCAGCTGCAGAGCTACTTCGATGCCCTGCAGGACCACGGCGTCGCCGTCCGCCGCACGGACCAGGAGCTGGAGTTCGACCTGGCCAAGTCGCTCAAGGTCAACCGCAACGGCACCATCACCCTGATCGCCGGCGAGCGTCATGAGAGCTGGCAGATCGGCGAGGACTATGCCGACGCGCGCCGACGCCTGCGTGAGCTGGATCACGTCATGCGCCAGCGGCTGTCCCAGCTGGCCCGCAGCCGGCGCACGATCTACTTCAC
>JBFKIN010000306.1:0-3969 GCA_041632255.1 Oceanococcus sp.
AGTCATGACCCAGACCATCCTGATCACCGGCGCATCCTCGGGATTTGGCGCCGCCTGCGCCCGTCGCTTTGCCGAGGCGGGCGACCGTCTTGTGCTGCTGGTCCGCAACCGCGAGCGGCTGCAGCCGGTACTGCAGTCCTTGCCAAAGCACTGCCCGGTTCATGTCGTCTGCGCTGACATGCGGGATCGCGAGGCCATCGCGGCGTTGCCGCTGTCCTTGCCTGAGGCATTCCGTGCAATCGACGTGCTCGTCAACAACGCCGGTCTCGCGCTCGGTTGCGAACCGGCCTACGAGGCGGAGCTTGAGGACTGGGAAGTGATGGTGGACACCAACATCAAGGGTCTGATGCGCCTCACCCGCGCGATCCTTCCGGGCATGGTCGAGCGTGACCGGGGGCACATCATCAACATCGGCTCGACGGCGGCGAGCTGGCCTTATCCGGGCGGCAACGCCTATGGCGGCAGCAAAGCCTTTGTCCAGCAGTTCAGTCGCGGCCTGAAGGCGGATCTCGCCGGTACCCGGCTGCGCGTCAGCTGTATCGAGCCGGGCATGGCCGAAACGGAGTTTTCCGTGGCGCGCTTCAAGGGTGACCGAGAGGCGGCCGATCAGGTCTACGCAGGCACCGAACCGATGAGGGCGGAGGACATCGCCGAGGCGATTCACTGGTGCACGCGCATGCCGGCGCATGTGAACGTGAACGCCATCGAACTGATGCCCGTCTGCCAGACCTGGGCGGGCTGGAAGGTCAGTCGCGATCAGTCTTAGCGCGTTCGAGGTCAGGCACCAGGCTGCTGGTGGCGGCCAGCAGGGTCAGGGCGCCCGCGAGGCCCACCGCGATGGCGCAGAGCAGGGCATAGCGAATCGATTCGGCGCCGTGACGCGCCGCGAACAGATCGCTCAGCGCGCCGACCAGCAGGGGGCCGAAGCCGGCGCCGACGATATTGGTCAGAAACAGCATGAGCGCGGCTGCCGTGGCTCGCATGGGCAGCCGGGCCAGGGCCTGATTGCTGCTGTAAAGGGCGGGCACGTAGACGTTCAGCAGCACGAAGAAGGGCGCGAAGCACAGCAACGAGGCGGCGCTGGAGTCCAGGGATAGAAAAAGTGCACCCAGTGGCAGACCGGTCAGGGTGACGTACACGGGCCAGCGAACGCTGGCGACGGGGTCATTCCGGGCCAGACGGTCGGTCAGACGTCCCCCCAGCACCGTGCCGAGGCAGCCTCCCAGGCCCACGATCAAACCCATCCACTGTCCGATTTCGATGGGCGGGAGCCCGTGAACCCGGCCGAAAAATTCGTAGCCCCACATCAGGACCGCATAGCCCGTCAGGGAGAGCAGGGAAAAGCCCGTCATCATGAGCAGCCAGCTCCGGCTGCCGGCGAGAAAGCGCAGGGTTTCGCCGAGGCTTGTCCGCTCATCGTGATCGTGGCGCTGTTCCGACCAGCCGCGTGGGGGCTCTCTCACACTCAGCCTCACCACCAGTGCGAACAGCAGACCCGGTAGGCCAACGATGATAAAGGCGGTGCGCCAGTCGAACAGCTCCCGCAGATAGCCGCCGAACAGGTAGGCCAGGCCCGAGCCCACGAAGGCGCCGGAGGCGTAGATGGCCAGGGCCGTGGCCCGGCGGCCAGGCGGGAAGTAGTCGGCGATCAGCGAATGGGAAGGCGGCGAACCGGCGGCTTCACCAATGCCGACTCCGATACGGGCGATGACCAGTTGGGCGAAAGTCCTGGCAAAGCCGCAGGCGACCGTCATGGCACTCCAGGCTGCCAGGCCGATGGCGATGATATTGCGCCGGCTGGACCGATCGGCGAGCCTGGCGATCGGGATGCCGGCGAAGGTGTAAAGCAGGGTGAAGGCAAAGCCGACCAGCAGACCCATTGCGGTGTCCGAGGCGCCAAACTCGGCCTTGATCGGGCCAATGAAGACCGACATGACCTGACGGTCAACGAAATTGAACACGTAGACGATGAACAGCACGCCCAGGACGTAGTTGGCGTAGCCGGGCGAAAATTGCGGCGGGCTTTGGGCTGCCGGATTCGCGACAGGAGGGGTTTGCGGAGGGCTTTCAGGCGGCATGCACGCCGCTCCAGTCATAGCGCACGCCGGTCAGCCATTCTGAGGCTTCCCACAGGCGCGCGGCCAGTTCGGGATCACAGGCCTTTTTTGCCGGCCTGACCGGGCCGGGCGGGCCGAAAACCTGGGCAAAGCCGCAGGGGCCGTAATAGCCGCCGCCGGCGACATGCGGGTGAATCGCTGCGTGAACGAGGGACTGTGCGCCCTGCGCCGCGCTGCGTCCGAACAGCAGGGTGAAGAGGTGATAGGCGATCAACTCGCTGCGCTGCCACAGGCCGCGCCGCCGTTCGCCCAGCCAGCCGGCAGCCAGGGCGGTTTTCGCCACTCCGGGATGGGCCGCCACGCTGGTCAGCTGGGCGCCCTGCGCCTCGGCCCGCCGCTGCAGCTCCAGCGCGAAAACCAGGCAGGCGAGCTTGGTGGCGGCGTAGGCCCTTGTGCCGTTGTATCGACGCTCGAAATGCAGGTCGTCGAAGTCGATCTGCCCGCCGGGGTGGGAAATGCTGGACACGCTGACCACGCGCGGCGAGGCGGCGCGCAGCAGTACCGGAAGCAGCAGGCCGGTCAGTGCGTAGTGACCCAGATGCGCGATGCCGAATTCCAGTTCAAAGCCATCGCGCGTCTGGGCGCGCTGCATGGGTGGCAGAATGCCGGCATTGTTGACCAGTAGATGCAGGGGTCGGGGCTGCTGCAGCTCCGTGTCGGCGAATTCACGCACCCGGGCCAGATCAGCGAGATCCAGTGGACGGAACTCGGCGCTGCCGCCCTGAGCTGAGATCTCTCTTGCCGCGAGCTGGCCGGCGTTCCGATCGCGATCCGCCAGGATGACGTGCAGGCCTTGAGCGGCCAGCTGGCGGGCCGTTTCCAGGCCCAGGCCACGGGCGGCGCCAGTGATCAGCGCGCGCTGCATCGTTCCCACCGGACAAGGGGGTGGTCGCCCGCGGCCATATCGGCCGGGTGATCGGCAATAGGGCCTGCGCAGCCCGGTTGATTTTCCCTCATCCCGTCCCCCGCGGCAGGACGGGGCCGGCCGCAATGTGCAAAGAATTCAATATAGTCAGAGCTTTCCACTCAGCGCAATGCGGTCTGTCACGTCCATGCTTCCGCGGTCAAGCGGCCACGCCAGGTCTGACGACGACAGCCGCCCGGACGGGACACACCAGGGAACACGACAGCGATGCAAAAAGGGATGATCGGAATGGGTACGGCGCTTCTGCTGGGGATCGGGGCAGCCCCTGCCGGCGCAGCGCAGGGCGGTGCGGAGCGGCTGGATACCATCGTTGTGACCGGTACGCGCACCCCGGCGAGCCTGAAGGATACGCCCCGCGCGCTCACTGTCGTGGACCGGCAACGCATCCAGCTGGGCACCCAGCAACTCGGCCTGGACGAGGCGCTGGCTGGCGTTCCGGGCCTTTACATGCAGAACCGCTACAACTTCGCCCAGGATCTTCGGATTGCGCTGCGTGGATTCGGGGCGCGGGCCAATTTCGGCATTCGGGGGATCCGGCTGGTAGTGGACGGCATTCCGGAGACCCTGCCCGATGGACAGGCCGGGGTGGACAGCATCGATCTCGGTTCCGCCCAGCGGATCGAGGTGCTGCGCGGGCCGGCATCGGCCCTTTACGGCAACGCGGCAGGCGGCGTCATCGCCGTGACCAGCGAGCTGGGTGGCGAGCGGCAGGGGCTGGAGGCACGGGTGGCAGGTGGAGAGCTGGGCTATTCCCAGTGGCAGCTGAAATCACTGGGCAGCACGGGGGGCCATGATTACCTGATCAATCTGTCCCAGACCCGGCTGGAAGGATTTCGCCAGCATGCGCGGTCTCGCGGCAGCCAGCTCAATGCCAAGCTGGGCCGGGATCTGGGGGAGAAGGGACGCATCCTGCTGGCGCTGAACCTC
>JBFKIN010000307.1:0-3966 GCA_041632255.1 Oceanococcus sp.
ACCTTGCCCGCCCCGATCCCGGCCTGCAGGGTCTTGGCCGCCTTGTAGGGAATATCCAGGTAGAGGAACAGGTTGGTCAGATTTTTCAGTTCCTTGCCTTCGTCGAGCACGCCCTTGCGCTCAGCCAGGGCCATGATGGCCAGCGCATCGGCGTCCTTGCGCAGTTCCATGAAGATGCCGGACAGCTGCTTCCAGTAATCCTTCTTGATCGGGAAGCGGCCGACCATTTCCAGCAGGGTGTTGGCACAGCTGCGATAGTCCTTGTCCTCCCAGTGCAGGGCCAGCTTCAGCTGGAACCACGACTCCTTGGGGTCATTGGACTCCTTGATCGCCCTGGTCAGCGGCGGCAGGGCCTTGCGGTACTGCTGGATCTGCGCGTAGGCGGTGGCCAGGAGCACACGGGCTTCGGGCGGAATCGCCTGCTGGGTGGTGGCGAAGTATTCCTCCAGAACCTTGATGCCCTTGCGGTATTGTTCCACCGCGATGTGGAACTGGCCCAGGCTGTACTTCATCTGGGCGACCTGATGCTCGGGCAGCGCGTCCAGATCGATCGCCTTCTGGAAGTAATCCGCCGCCTTCGGGTAGTTGCCCCGCTGTGCCCAGATGAAGCCATAGGTCTGCAGCACCATGGCGTGCTCGTAGGCATTGCGCTTGACCGAATCGGTCAGCTTGTCCAGTCGTTCCAGCGCTTCCGGATAGTTTTCCTCACCAATCAGCTCGTGAATCTTGGTCAGTCGCTTGTAGGTGATTTCGGACAGGGTCTGCGCCGCGGCCACGCCATGCAGGGCGCACAGCAGCAGGGCGCAAAGGGCCAGGAGCCTGGTCTTCATCACTCGCCCCCCATCTTGAATTCAATGGTCTGCACGCCCCGATGGGCCACCGGCTTGCCGTCCACGATGCGCGGCTTGAATTTCCACTTCAGGATGGCGCGGCGGGCAGCCGAGTCAAACACGCGGCGCGGCTGGGATTCGAGCACGTCGGGGTCGCTGACAGTGCCGTCCTTGTTGATGGTGAATTCCATCTTCACCCAGCCCTCGATGCCGTCGCGCGCGGCATTGCGCGGGTACTGCGGAGCAATCCGGACCAGCGGGATCAGTTCACCGTCTCCGGTGAAATCCGAAGCCTTGGCGTAGCTGCCCATGAACGGTCCGCTCCCCGTGGAGACCGGCAGCTTCACATTCGGAATATTCATCTGCTGGGGCTGCGGATTGGGCTTGTCCACCTGGGCCATTTTCAGTTTCGGCGGCGGCGGCGGCTTCTTCGGCGGCGGCGGTTTCTTGGGCACCTCGCGGGAGCGGGTTTCCAGACTTTCGTCACGCTTCAGGCGCACGAACTCGATACCACCGAGGTCATCGCTCTTGTCGACGCCCTTGCCGGTCTGCGTGATCAGCACGTGCATGAACCAGAACAGAAACAGGCCGATAGCGACCGCGCCTGCGACAGATGTCAGGTAACGGGACATTGCGAGCTACGGATTCTGCGCCGCGATCGATACGCTGTAGACCCCGGCCAGACGGACCTGGTCCATGACTTCGACCAGCGTGCCGGTCTGCGCTTCCTTGTCGGCGATGATGACCACCGTGCCTTCCGGGTTCTCCGCGTGCAGGCGCTCCACGTTCGCGCGCACGGCGCGCAGCTCCACCTTGCGCTTGGCAATCCAGACGTCGCCGTTGGGCTTGATCGCGATCAGGATGTTGCCACGTTCCTTGCGCTCGGCAGTGTTCGCGTTGGGCCGGCTGACATCGATGCCGGTTTCCTTGACGAAGCTCGTCGTGACGATAAAGAAGATCAGCATGATGAACACGATGTCGAGCATCGGGGTCATGTCGATGTCGGCTTCTTCGGTCGTGCCGTGATGTTTCCTACGCATAACTAGTTGTTCTCGTGCACACCCAGCTCGTCGTTCAGGTAGTCGGTTTCTCGACGAACGACGTGCGGGAAATGGGTACCGAAATAGATACCCGACAGGGCCACGACCATGCCCGCCATGGTGGGAATGGTGGCCTTGAAGATGCCGGAGGCCATGGCGCGGGCGTTACCGGTGCCCAGCGCTGCCATGACATCGAAGACCTGGATCATGCCGGTGACCGTGCCCAGCAGGCCGAGCAGCGGACACAGGGCCACGATGGTCTTGATCGCGCCAACGTTCTGATTGGCCATGCGCCGGACCTCGGACACCAGTTGACGCCGGATCTGACGCGCCTCCCAGGAACTGTAGTCCCCCCGGGCGCGCCAGCGTGCGATGACATCCTGCGTGTAGGCCGGAAACTCGCGGCGGAAAAAGCTCAGTCGTTCGAGGATCAGCGCCCACATCGCAATCGCCGCGAGCAGGATCACCCACAGCACGCCGCCGCCGGCCTCCAGGAAGTCGCGAATGGCCGCGAAGACGTCCATCAGGCGGTTCCGGCTTTCTCGGAGCGCTGCGCCACCAGGCCGGCGCTCTCTTCTTCCAGGATCTGGACCAGGGCCTTGCTGCGCGCGGACAGCACGCTGTGCAGGAAGACCATGGGAATCGCCACCACCAGACCCAGCACCGTGGTCACCAGCGCCTGGGAGATGCCGCCGGCCATCAGCTTGGGATCGCCCGTGCCGAACAGGGTGATGGCCTGGAAGGTCACGATCATGCCGGTGACGGTGCCGAGCAGACCCAGCAGCGGAGCAACCGCGGCGAAGATCTTGATGATCGACAGACGCTTCTCGAGTTGCGGCGTTTCCTTGATGATCGCCTCATCCAGACGCGACTCAATGGTTTCGAGGTCAGCGGCCGGGTTCTTCTCGTAGGACAGCAACACGCGACCGAGCGGATTGTCGTCACGGGCCGGCACGCCACGCTGATCGGCCATCTTGCGACCAATGGTGAACAGGGAGAAGAATCGCTCGACGGCCAGCAGCAGGCCGATCACGCCGATGGCGATGATGATGTAACCAATCTCCGCACCCTGCGCAATGCGTTCGGCCAGACTCGGCGCCTGCACGATAACGGACAGCAGTGCACCACGGGTCGGATCCAGCGCCATACGCACCGGGCCCTGCTCGGCCTCTTCGAGGTCCTCGGCCATGCCGAGGTAGCGACTCTGCGGCTGACGTTTCAGCTCGGTCAGCTTGTCGGTGTCCGGCGGGTAGATGAGGAATTTGCCGTCGCTGACTGCCGTGAAGGCGCCAACCCGGACCACCTCCCGCTGGACCTCGGTGCCGTCCGGATTGATCACCGGTGCCGTGTAACGGACCACGCGGCCGCCTTCGGTCATCTCGCGCTGCATCTCGAACCACAGACGCTCCAGCTTTTCGATCGAGGGCAGTTCCTTGCTGCGGCCGAGCTCTTCCAGGAAATCGTCCCGCCCGTCGGTATTGGGTTGCGAGGAGACATAGGAGCCACCGGTGATGCCGCGCAGGTCACCCGCAACCTGGCGGACGACCCCGAACATTTCACCGAGCTGGCCGATCTTCAGGTTGAGCGCGGTTTCCAGCTCGGAGAGCTCCTTCTCGTTCTTCTCGAACTCGGCAATGAGCTGTTCCGAGCGCCGCTCGGCAGCCGCCTTGTCCGCCTTGGCCTGGCTCAGCAGGCTGGCCTGCTGGTTTCGCTCACGCAGGAAACGGTTTTCACGCTCGGCGTTTTCCGCCTGTTCCTTGGCGCGGGCATTCCGGGTGTCCTGCAACAGCTGCATCAGGGGGTCGGACTGCTGGGCCAGACCCTGCCCGGCGAACAGGCCGAGCGCGGCGATCATCAAAATACGTGCTTTCATCGTGAATCCCGCCTTACAGATCTTTGGCTGCCGCGACCGGCACAATCAGGATGTTCGGCGCAGCCTGCTTCTTGGCGATGCGCAGACCGTTCCGCACCGGCGCCTCATAGCTGCCAGACAGCTTCTCCCACTGGCCGGTTTCGGAGTTGTAGAAACCGGTTTCTTCGCCATCCAGCGTCTGATACATCAGGGCCACGCGACCCACGCGCAGGAAATCCACCGT
>JBFKIN010000308.1:0-3953 GCA_041632255.1 Oceanococcus sp.
ATGCTGACTGAACGGCCGATTCCCGAGGCGGACCCGCTGCGCGAAGCGATGCGCCGCGACTGGCTGGCGGACGACGAAGCGGTGTTGCGCCCGCTGCTGCCGCTGGCCGATATCGGCCCCGAGCGCCGCACTGAGGCGCAGGTGCTGGCGCGCAGCCTGGTCGGCCGGCTGCGTGAGGCCCAGCAAGGCAAGGGCGGGGTGGATGCCCTGCTCAACGAGTTCTCCCTGTCGACGGAAGAAGGTGTGGTCCTGATGTGCCTGGCCGAGGCCCTGCTGCGGGTGCCGGACGCCCATACCGCGGACGCGCTGATCCGCGACAAGCTGCAGGGTGGCAACTGGTCCAGTCATCTGGGCCAGAGCGAATCGATCTTCGTCAACGCTTCCGCCTGGGCCCTGCTGTTCACCGGCAAGATGGTGAGCTACAACGATGCCCAGCAACGTGCCATGCACGGCACGCTCAAGCGCGCTGCCGGTCGGCTGGGGCAGCCCGTGATCCGTCGGGCGGTCCGTCGGGCGATGGCAATCATGGGCGACGTTTTCGTGATGGGCCGGCATATCGAAGCCGCGATGCAGCGGGCCAGCCGGCAGGAGGCCCGTGGCTATCGGTATTCCTACGACATGCTGGGCGAGGGTGCCCGCACGGCCGCGGCTGCACAGGACTATTTCGAGGCCTATCTCGGTGCGATCGAGGGCATAGGTCGCCGCCAGGCCGGTCGCGGCCCGGAAGCGGCTGCCGGCATCTCGGTCAAGCTCTCGGCGCTGCATCCCCGCTATGAATACGCTCAGCGCGATCGCGTGCTGGCCGAGCTCGTGCCCCGCCTGAAACAGCTGGCGCTGCGCGCGCGGGACCATGACATCGGCCTGACCGTCGATGCCGAGGAGGCGGCGCGACTGGATCTGTCCCTCGATGTGATCGAGGCGGTCTTCCACGATCCGGCGCTGAAGGGCTGGTCCGGTTTTGGTCTGGCGGTGCAGGCGTACCAGAAGCGGGCGCCGCTGCTGATCGACTGGCTGGCGGAACTGGCCCGGCGGGTCGGGCGGCGGCTCATGGTCCGTCTGGTCAAGGGTGCTTACTGGGATACCGAGATCAAGCTGGCCCAGCAGGAGGGGCTGGCCGGCTACCCGGTATTCAGTCGGAAGCCCGGCACCGACCTCTGCTACCAGGCCTGCGCGCGCAAGCTGCTGGCCCACCGTCGTTATCTGTACCCGCAGTTCGCCACCCACAATGCCTGGACCGTGGCGGCGATTCTGGCCATGGACGAAGATCGGCGTGGCGGCTTCGAGTTCCAGCGTCTGCACGGCATGGGAGAGGCCCTGTACGACGAGGTGATGCGCAGTCACGGCATCTCCTGCCGAATCTACGCGCCGGTCGGCGAACATGAGGATCTGCTCGCCTATCTGGTCCGGCGTCTGCTGGAAAATGGCGCCAACAGTTCCTTCGTCAACAACATCGTCGATCCCCACGTCAGCCTGGACAGCCTGATCCGGGACCCGGTGCAGATCGTGCAGGAGTGGGACAGCTGGCGGCATCCGGCGATTCCGCTGCCGCACGCCCTGTATGGTCCGGACCGGATCAACTCCGCCGGTCTGGAACTCAGCGACATCGCCGCCCTGCGCCACTTGCGCCAGGGTCTGCTTTCGCACTGGCCGCTGAAGCCCGGCGAGGGTGAGCCAGTGCGCAATCCGGCGCTGCCGGGCGAGCAGCTGGGAGCCTGGTGGCCCGACCGGCCGGAGAAAATGCTGGCGAAACTGGCTGCCGCTGACCGGGCCTGGCGCATGCCTGACAACTGGCAGGCCACCCAACGAGCGGACTTCTTGCAGCGCCTGGGCGAGGCCCTGGAAGCGGCCCGGGACGAACTGGTGCTGCTCTGTGTCAAGGAAGCCGGCAAGACCCTGGCTGACGCCGTCGCCGAGATCCGCGAGGCGGTGGATTTCTGCCACTACTACGCGGAGCAGGCGCGCAGGCTGCCGCCCGGAGAGCCGCTGGGTGTGGTGCTGTGCATCAGTCCCTGGAATTTTCCCCTGGCCATCTTCCTGGGCCAGATCTGTGGTGCGCTGGCGGCCGGCAACGCGGTGCTGGCCAAGCCGGCCGAACAGACCAGTCTCATCGCGCAGAGGGCTCTGGCCCTGATGCAGCAGGCGGGCCTGCCCGAAGATCTGGTCCAGCTGATCTGCGGCCCGGGCCCGCTGGCCGGGCAGACCCTGGTGCCGGATTCCCGCATACGCGGCGTGCTGTTCACCGGCTCCACGGCCACCGGCCGCTGGCTGTTCGAGGCGCTCTCCGCACGCCCTGATGCGCCCGTGCCGCTGATCGCGGAGACCGGTGGCCAGAACGCGATGATCGTGGACTCCACTGCACTGCCCGAGCAGGTCGTGGACGACGTCATCCGTTCCGGCTTCCACAGCGCGGGACAGCGCTGTTCAGCGCTGCGGGTGCTCTATCTGCAGGAGGATATCGCTGACGCGCTGATCGGGATGATCCGGGGCGCGATGGATGAGCTGCGCCTGGGCGATCCGGCCCAGCTGAGCACGGATATCGGCCCGGTCATCGATGCCGCCGCGCTGGCGCGTCTGGAAGAGCACCGGCGACGCATGGAGCGCCTGGATGGCGTGCGTCTGTTGCACAGTCTGGAGCGTCCCGCCGGTTCGGAAAACGGTCACTTCTTCGGGCCGCGGCTTTACGAGATTGCCGCCCTGGAGCAACTCGACGGCGAGGTCTTCGGCCCGGTGGTCCATGTGATCCGCTATCGCGCCGTCGACCTGCCCAGGGTGATGGAGGACATCAACGCGGCCGGATATGGCCTGACACTCGGGGTGCACAGCCGGGTGCAGCGCACCGCCGAGCGCATTGCCGCGCAGGCGGCGGTCGGCAACGTCTATGTGAACCGGGACATGATCGGCGCGGTGGTGGGTGTGCAGCCCTTCGGTGGACGCGGCCTGTCCGGGACCGGGCCGAAGGCCGGGGGGCCGCTGTACCTGACCCGCCTGCAGCACGCCGGGCCAACGGCGGAAATCGGCCCCATCGACCTGAGCCCGCGCCTGCTGCCCGGACCGACGGGGGAGCGCAATCTTTACCTGCTGGAGCCGCGCGGGGAAGTGCTGGCGCTGTACGGCCCGGAAGATGATATCGCCCATTGTCGGGCGACTCTGGATGCGGCGCTGGGTACCGGCAACGTCCTGTGCCTTCAGGTGCCTCCGGCCTGGCTGACGGAACTCGATAACCGGCGTCGCTATCTGATCGCCAAGGGCCTTCCTGAAGACCGTCTGCGGCTTGTGGGGGCGTCCGGTGGCCGGCTGGAGAATGCGCCGGGCTGCCTGGTGCTGGCGCCCGGCTCTGCCCTGCGCAGCCGGGTCCTGGCTGCGCTGGCTGGACAGGAAGGTCCGCTGCCGACGCTGATCTGCGAGCCGGTCAGCCGGGACTACTGGACACGCTTCGTACAGGAGAAGGTCGTCACCACGGATACCACCGCGGCAGGAGGCAATGCCTCGCTGATGACGATGCGGCCCTGAGACCAGGCCGGTTACCGGCGCTCAGGCGTCACGCCGGCCCGGTGCCCGTCGCGGCATCGCTGACGAAAGGATTGCTGCGTCGCTCCGCTCCGAAGCTGGACATCGGCCCGTGGCCGGGCACGAAGCGGATGTCGTCGCCCAGGGGGAACAGCTTTTTGCGGATGGAATCGATCAGATCCTGGTGGTTGCCGCGAGGGAAATCCGTGCGACCGATCGAACCGGCGAACAGCACGTCGCCCACCAGTGCCAGTCGCTGGTCGGCCTGGTAGAACACCACGTGGCCCGGTGTATGGCCGGGACAGTGAATGACCTGGAACACGATGTCGCCGACCGTGACCTGGTCGCCGTCGCCAAGCCAGCGCTGCGGGGTGAAGGCGCGTGAGGGCGGAAAGCCGAACTGGGCCGCCTGGGTGGGCAGCAACTCGATCCAGAACTGATCATCC
>JBFKIN010000309.1:0-3933 GCA_041632255.1 Oceanococcus sp.
GATCGCCAGGCTCTTCATCAGCGAAGACACCGCCGCCTTGGTCGGGCAGTAATGAGTCTGCATGGCACCGCCCACCTAGGCCGAAATCGAACTGGTGTAGACGAACCGGCCGGGCAGTTTGCGTTCCACCAGATCGCGCGCAACCAGCTGTGAACGGAGAAAAGCGCCGAAGACGTTGACGTCATGCACGCGCCGGAACAGCGCCTCGTCCATGGTCAGGAATTCCTGCATCGGACAGATGCCGGCGTTGTTGACCAGCACCTGGATCGGCCCGAGTTCGGAAATCGCCCGCTCGATCATCGCGTGCACCTGCGCGGACTCGGCGATACCCGCGGCGATGGCGGTGGCCTGTCCCCCGGCCGCATGGATCTCGGCGATCACCGACTCGCCCTGCGCCTTGCGCGAAGCCATTGCGGTAGTCCTCGATGATCCCGAGATGAACTCGCGGCCACCGGTACCAGACATACTGCAGGTTCGAAACCACCGAATCCGCGGTGTCGCCCTCAACGCTGCGGTTGATCTGCAGGTCGCTCTTCCAGGTCACCCCGTGCACCGCCAATCTCAGACCAAAGCCCAGGATCTCGTCCCGGTAATCCTGGGTCAGCAGCAACTGGTCGCCCAGCGCCTCGGCGGGTGGATACACCGCACCGGGCGTAACCGGGTGCTCGTCCACCGTCGCCTTGAGCGCCACGGCCTTTTCGAGCAATGCCGTCGCCTCTTCGGTCCTGCAGAGAGCAAACGGCGCCTCCCGAGAGAGGCGCGTTCAAATCGCTGGCGCTCAGGCCCGCCGGCGCCAGAGCACCGCCAGCAGCATCAGCGCCAGCCAGTCCAGGCCGCCGCTGCCGCCACCGCCGCCATTGCCGGTCATGCCGGGTGCGGCCGTGGTGGTCGGCTCTGCGTTGTAGCCCTCATCCGGCGTTGGCGTGGGGCTAGGGCTAGGGCTGGGGCTCGGGCTGGGCGAAGGCTGCGGGCTGGCACTGGGTGTCGGTGTCGGCGTGGGCGCCGGATCGCTTCCGACTGCGCCGGCATTGTTGCGCGGCGTGGCCTCGCCCTGGGCCAGGGCGACGAAATCCGTCGCACTGTCATTGCTGTCGTCACCGGACTCCAGCGTTTGCGGATCGCCATCGGAAATATTCCGGTGCACGGACTGGCCGGCAGGCAGCCCGCTGTCCGCGCCAAACGGCGTGCCACTGGCGCTGGGGTTGTTCGCATCGCCGACGTAATTGCCCCAGGACATGCAATCGAAGCTCTCGAAGCAGACCTTGCCGGCACCGGCCGGGATCACCGCCGACATCTGCAGGTCCGCCGAGATACCGAAGCGTTGTTCGGCCGCCGACGTGGCAATCAGGATGCTGGCCTGGTTGCTGCCGTTGGCCACCGGCGTGGTGAAGGTGAAGCTGCCGACGATGGTGTCGGTCTGGTCATAGACCTGCACCGCATGGCCCTGGACCTGATTCTGCCCATTGGCATACATCTGCAATTCCACGTACTGGGCGTCGGCATCCTCGGCCGGGCCGATGTAGATATCCACGATCTTCATCAGATGCTGGGCGGCGTGCAGCGGTCCCGCCACGGCCAGTCCCAGACCGGCTGCGATCAAAGCCGATCGATTCATCATGTTCTTCCCCAATATTTGGCAGGAACACCATATACGCGTCGGGACATGCTTTTGGATGCGCTGCCGACCGATCAGAACTGCGCCTGCAATGACAGGCCGAATCGCCGCAGGGGAAGCTGCTGGGCGATGTAGGTGTTGTCGTAGACCGAACTGAAAGCGACGAGCCGCTCCGCATGGCAGCTGTCGCAGCGCACACGCAGGAATCCATGCTCCAGGCGCCCGCAGCGCAGGAATTCGTCAAACTCCCGACGCACGTAGTCCGGCGGCGCCCGCTTCGCGGAGCATCCTGCTGCGCAGGCCCTCGCGCGCCATCTGATTCACCAATAAGTAGTGCTCCCCGACGACCCGGTAGAGCAGCGTCTGCTCGGGCCGGTGGCGCTGGTAGCTGTGCGCATTTGCCTGCGCTGCAAGTGCTGATCCGATCTCGCTTCACCCCCGCCTTCCTCGGTGGGGGTATCAACGAGATTCTGTGGTTTACCCGGACGCGCTGAATCTCAGCTTTCTGGACCATCCGCTGGCAATTCGCAAGATGCCGAATGTCTGAGAAGGGTCGTTCTCTACCGTCCAGTCAGACAGACTTCAAACGATAGATCTGGACAGACTTTATTCCACGTGGACAGACTTTATTTATAAGAAACAAATGGCTGCCAGCGCCGCTGCCCCCTACTCCACCGTCACCGACTTCGCCAGATTCCGCGGCTGATCGACGTCCGTGCCGCGCAGCACGGCCACGTGATAGGACAGAAGCTGCAGCGGCACGGTGTAAAGAATCGGCGACAGCCAGGGGTGCTCGGGCGGCATGCGGATGATGGTCACGCCGTCCTGGGCCTCGCCCGCATCGGCATCGCTGGCGAAGACGTAGAGCTGGCCGCCGCGGGCGCGCACGACCTCCATGTTGGACTTGAGCTTGTCCAGCAGCTCGTTGTTCGGTGCCACCACCACCACCGGCATGTCCTCATCGATCAGCGCCAGCGGCCCGTGCTTGAGCTCGCCGGCGGCATAGGCCTCGGCATGGATGTAGGAGATCTCCTTGAGCTTGAGCGCCCCTTCCATCGCGATCGGGAAATGGGTGCCACGGCCCAGGAACAGGGCGTGGTGCTTGTCGACGAAGTCCTCGGCCAGGTGGCGGATGGCAGCGTCCATCTGCAGCGCGGCTTCGATGTCGTCGGGCAGGCGGTGCAGCGCGTTGACCAGTTCGGTCTCCAGTGCCTCATCCAGACGACCGGCGGCCTGCGCCAGCATGGCGGTGACCAGCAGCAGGGCGGCCAGCTGGGTGGTGAAGGCCTTGGTCGAGGCGACGCCGATCTCCAGCCCGGCCTGGGTCATCATGGCCAGTTCGGATTCGCGCACCATGGCGCTCTGCGGCGAGTTGCAGATGGTCAGGGTGGACAGATAACCGGCCTGCTGCGCGGCGCGCAAGGCCGCCAGGGTGTCGGCGGTCTCACCCGACTGCGACAGGGTGATGAACAGGGTGTCCGGTGGCACCACCACATCGCGGTAGCGGTACTCCGAAGCCAGTTCGACATTGACCGGGATGCCGACCAGGGATTCGATCCAGTAACGCGCCACCATGCCGGCGTGATAGCTGGTGCCGCAGGCCACGATGTGTACGCCGCGGCTGCGCTGCAGCACGTCCTGGGCGCCGGGCCCGAGCGATTCCGGCAGCAGGTGGTGGTTGCTGATGCGGCCCTGGATGGTTTCGGCCAGGGCGCGGGGCTGCTCGAAGATCTCCTTCAGCATGTAGTGGCGGTAACCGCCCTTGCTGGCGGTGTCCCCCACCGCGGCCTGGTGCGGCTCGCGCTGCACCTCCGCGCCGTCGGCGTCGAAGATACTGATCTCATCACGGCGCAGGCGGGCGATGTCGCCCTCCTGCAGGTAGACCACCCGCTGGGTTACCGAGACCAGGGCGGCGACGTCCGAGGCGGCGAAGTTCTCGCCAATGCCCAGGCCCAGGACCAGCGGGCTGCCCATGCGGGCGACGATCAGCTCGTCCGGGTTTTCGGCGTCGGTCACGGCCAGGCCGTAGGCGCCCTGGAAGCGGGCCACGGCGGCCTGCACCGCCGCCATCAGGGAGTCCTGGCGGCCCAGTTCGGCATCGATCAGGTGGGCGATGACTTCGGTGTCGGTGTCGGAGACGAAGACGTAACCCTGCTGCTTCAACTCCTCGCGGATCGGGGCGTAATTCTCGATGATGCCGTTGTGCACCACCGCCACGCGCTTGGACACATGCGGATGCGCATTGGCTTCGGTGACCTCCCCGTGGGTCGCCCAGCGGGTGTGGGCGATGCCGATGGGCCCGGCGGTTTTCTCATGCA
>JBFKIN010000310.1:0-3889 GCA_041632255.1 Oceanococcus sp.
GGTTACTGCTTACCAGCGGAAATGGGAGAAGGCCTTGTTGGCCTCGGCCATGCGGTGCGTGTCTTCGCGCTTCTTGATCGCGGCACCACGCTGGTCCGCAGCATCCATGACTTCGCCGGCGAGGCGTTCGGCCATGGTCTTTTCGCCACGCTTGCGGGCGGCGTCGATCAGCCAGCGCATGGCCAGCGAGGTGCGCCGGACGGCACGCACTTCCACCGGGACCTGGTAGGTGGCGCCACCGACACGACGGGACTTCACCTCGACCATCGGACGGATGTTCTCCAGCGCGGACTCCAGCACCTCCAGCGGCGCCTCCGTGCTCTGACGGCTGGCGATCTGGTCCAGGGCGCCGTAGACGATGCCTTCGGCGGTGGACTTCTTGCCGGAGTACATCAGCATGTTGATGAACTTGGCCAGCTGCACCGATTGAAACTTGGGATCAGGCAGGGGCTGGCGCGGTTGGATTTCACGACGACGTGGCATGTTCGACTCTTTCTGTTCTGTCTCGGATCAGGCGGCGGCGAAGCGCTTAGCCCTTAGGCCGCTTGGCGCCGTATTTGGAACGGCCCTGGCGACGCTTGTCGACGCCGGAGGTGTCCAGGGAACCACGCACGGTGTGATAACGCACACCGGGCAAGTCCTTGACACGACCGCCGCGAATCAGGACCACGGAGTGCTCCTGCAGGTTGTGCCCTTCACCACCGATGTAGGAGGTGACCTCGTACCCGTTGGTCAGGCGCACGCGCGCCACCTTGCGCAAAGCCGAGTTCGGCTTTTTCGGCGTCGTGGTGTACACACGCGTGCAAACACCGCGTTTCTGGGGGCAGGCTTCAAGCGCAGGAACCTTGTTCTTGACTGGCTTGTCCTTGCGCCCTTTCCGTACGAGTTGGTTAATCGTCGGCACGAACGTAATCCTTGGAATTTCCGTAAAAAAATGACACGCCGGACAGGCCGACGTGTCATGGAAGGCCGCGAATGGTACGCACTTGACCCCGAAGTGTCAAGGCGAACGCGGAGCTCTACTCGCTGTCGTTTTCGGCGTCGGTTTCCACCGGCTCCGGTTGGGCTTCCGGCATCCGCGCCAGGTCCGCCAGCAACGCGCCGCGCCGGTTCTTGCGGCGCTGCGTGTGGAAGGACAGACCGGTGCCGGCCGGGATCAGACGACCCACGATCACATTCTCCTTCAGACCGCGCAGATCGTCACGGGCACCACGCACCGACGCCTCGGTGAGGACGCGCGTGGTCTCCTGGAACGAGGCCGCGGAGATGAAGGATTCGGTCGACAGCGAGGCCTTGGTGATGCCGAGCAACAGACGCTCGAACTTGGCCCCGACCCGATCCTCGGCCTTCATGCGCTCGTTCTCCTCGCGCAGTGCCGTGTACTCGATCTGCTCACCGCGCAGGAAGCTGGTGTCGCCCGGGTCGGTGATCTCCACCTTGCGCAACATCTGCCGGATGATCGTCTCGATGTGCTTGTCGTTGATCTTCACGCCCTGGAGGCGATAGACGTCCTGAATTTCCTTCACCAGGTAGGCCGCCAGCTCCTCGACGCCCTTCAGACGCAGGATGTCATGGGCGCTGGGCTCGCCTTCGGAAATGACCTCGCCACGCTCGACGTGCTCACCCTCGAAGACCCCGACCTGCCGCCACTTCGGAATCAGCAGTTCGGTTTCGTCCCCTGAAGCTTCGACAATCTTGATCCGCTGCTTGCCCTTGGTCGCCTGACCAAAGCCGATGGTGCCGGTGGCCTCGGCGAGGATCGCCGGTTCCTTGGGCTTGCGGGCTTCGAACAGGTCAGCCACGCGAGGCAGACCACCGGTGATGTCACGGGTCTTGGAGGACTCGGTCGGGATGCGGGCCAGCACGTCGCCGACCACGATCTCGGCGCCGTCCTGCACCGTCACAACCGCCTTGCCGGGCAGCTGGTAGGCTGCCGGCATTTCGGTGCCCGGGAAGTTGAGCGGCTTGCCCTTCTCGTCGACCAGGGTCACCATCGGACGCAGGTCCTTGCCGGCCCCGGTACGCTGCTTGATGTCCAGCACCGCCAGGGTCGTGACCCCGGTGATCTCATCGATTTCCTTGGCGACAGTGACGCCTTCCTCGAAGTCCTGCAGCTTCACGCGCCCGGCCACCTCGGTGACGATCGGGTGCGTGTGCGGATCCCACTTCGCGACCTGCTGGCCGGCGTCCACCTGGGCGCCGTCTTCCAGCAGAATCTGGGCGCCGTAGGGCAGCTTGTAGCGCTCACGCTCGCGGCCGTGCGGGTCGATCAGGCCGATTTCACCGGAGCGCGAAACCGCGACCCAATGTCCATCGGCATGCTTGACCGTCTTGATGTTGTGCAGCTTGACGGTGCCCGCCGCCTTGACCGCGATACCATCCGCCGCCGCCGAACGCGAAGCCGCGCCGCCGACGTGGAAGGTCCGCATGGTCAGCTGGGTGCCCGGCTCACCGATGGACTGGGCGGCGATGACGCCCACCGCTTCCCCGATGTTGACCAGGATGCCGCGGGCCAGATCGCGGCCATAGCAGGCCGCGCAGACGCCGTGGGGCACGTCGCAGGTGATCGGCGATCGCACGATCACCTCATCCACCGAATGCGCTTCCAGCTGGTCGGCCACGCGCTCGTCGATCAGGGTGCCGGCCTCGACCACGATCTCGTCGGAACCGGGCGCCGTGACATGCTGCGCGGCAACCCGGCCCAGCACGCGCTCGCGCAGCGGCTCGACGACGTCGCCGCCTTCCACGATCGGCGCCATCAGCAGACCGGTCTCGGTGCCGCAGTCGACCTCGGTGACGACCACGTCCTGCGCCACGTCGACCAGACGACGGGTCAGGTAACCGGAGTTGGCGGTCTTCAGCGCGGTGTCCGCCAGGCCCTTGCGCGCGCCGTGGGTGGAGATGAAGTACTGCAGGACGTCCAGACCCTCGCGGAAGTTCGCGGTGATCGGCGTTTCGATGATGGAACCGTCCGGCTTGGCCATCAGGCCACGCATGCCCGCCAGCTGACGAATCTGGGCAGCGGAACCACGGGCGCCGGAATCGGCCATCATGAAGATGGAGTTGAAGGAGCCCTGGCTCTCGGTCTCGCCCTTGGCGTTGACCACCTCTTCCGTGCCCAGCTGATCCATCATCGCGCGGGCGATGCGGTCATTGGCGCGCGACCAGATATCGACGACCTTGTTGTAGCGCTCACCCTGGGTCACCAGGCCCGAGGTGTACTGGTCTTCAATCTCCTTCACCTCGGCCTCGGCCGCATCCAGGATCGCGGCCTTCTCCTCGGGAATCGCCATGTCGTTGATGCCGATGGAGATGCCGGCACGCGTGGAATGACGGAAACCGGTGTACATCAGCTGGTCAGCAAAGACCACGGTCTCTTTCATGCCGACACGGCGGTAGGCCTGATTGATGACGTTGGAGACGGCCTTCTTGGTCAGCTCACGGTTGATCAGCTCGAAAGGCAGGCGCTCCGGCAGGATCTCGGACAGGATCGCCCGACCCACCGTCGTCTCGACCATGTGGCTGATCGGCTCAACGCTGCCCTCCTCCGTGTCCTTCCAGGTGTCCAGACGCACCTTGATACGGGCGTGCAGATCGACTTCGCGGGATTCGTAGGCGCGGTGCACCTCCTCCACGTCGGCGAAGACCATGCCCTCGCCCTTGGCGTTGACCACCTCTTCGGTGCCCAGCTGATCCATCATCGCGCGGGCGATGCGGTCATTGGCACGCGACCAGATGTCGACGACCTTGTTGTAGCGCTCACCCTGGGTCACCAGACCCGAGGTGTACTGGTCCTCGATCTCCTTCACTTCGGCCTCGGCCGCATCCAGGATCGCGGCCTTCTCCTCGGGAATCGCCATGTCGTTGATGCCGATGGAGATGCCGGCAC
>JBFKIN010000311.1:0-3879 GCA_041632255.1 Oceanococcus sp.
AAGGGTGTTCACCAGGCCCTGAAGTCGGGCATGGAGGCCGCCGAGCACATCGTCGCCACCGGCAAGCCGGAAGGGTACGATGCCCGCATCCGCCAGGGCGAGGTCGGCCGTGAACTGAAGAAGGTGCGCAACCTGCGCCCGGCCTTCCACTTCGGCCTCTGGATGGGCGTGCTGATCTCGGCGCTCGAGACCGTGACCATGGGCCTGCTGCCCTGGACGCTGAAAAACCATGCGGACCACTCGGCACTGAAAAAGCGCGACCCGAGCAAGCCGGTGCCGCCGCCCAAGCTGGACCGCGAACTGCCGCCGCGCGACCGCCTGTCGGCGGTGTACTTCGCCGCCACCGAGCACGACGAGGACCAGCCCGTGCATCTGAAAGTGGCCGACACCGACATCTGCGTGACCCGCTGCGCCGAGGAATACGCCAACCCCTGCACCCGCTTCTGCCCTGCCGGCGTCTACGAGATGGTGGAAGAAGATGACGGCAAACGTCTGCAGATCAACGCCGCGAACTGCGTGCACTGCAAGACCTGCGATATCAAGGACCCTTACCAGATCATCAACTGGGTCACGCCGGAAGGCGGCTCGGGGCCGAATTACCAATTGATGTAATCCGCACAGGTATCATTCCGAACCCGGACATTTCACGGGCCGGCCCGCAGGCCGGCAGAATTGGAGTCATTGAATGAAAGCACTAGTACCGATCAAGCGGGTGGTGGACTACAACGTCCGCATTCGCGTCAAGTCAGACGGCAGCGGCGTCGACCTCAACGGCGTCAAGATGAGCGTCAACCCGTTTGACGAGATCGCCAATGAAGCCGCGCTGCAGCTCAAGGAAGCCGGCGTGCTGTCCGAGGTCGTGGTCGTGACCATCGGCACCGCGAAGGCCGAGGATCAGCTGCGGTCCGAGCTGGCCCGTGGCGCCGACCGTGGCATCCACGTGGTGACCGACGATGCGATCCAGCCGCTGCAGGCCGCCCGTATTCTGGCCGAACTGGTCAAGCGCGAGAGCGCCGACGTCGTCATCGCGGGCAAGCAGGCCATTGATGATGACAACAACCAGACGCCGCAGATGCTGGCCGCACTGCTGGGCTGGCCGCAGGCCACCTTTGCCTCCGAGATCAAGATCGACGGCGGCAAGGCCACGGTGGCGCGTGAAGTGGACTCCGGTATCGAAACCCTGGAAGTCGACCTGCCGGCAGTCATTTCCGCCGACCTGCGGCTCAACGAGCCGCGCTTCATCAAGCTGCCCGACATCATGAAGGCCAAGCGCAAGCCGCTGGACAAGGTCGACATCGGCGAATTCGACATCGACGTGCCGAAACTGGACGTGCTTTCCACCGCCAATCCTCCGGCGCGTGAACCGGGCCGCATGGTCAAGAGCGTTGATGAACTGGTTGCCGCACTGAAAGACAAGGGGCTCGTCTAATGGCCAAGATTCTGATTGTTGCCGAAACCCTCAACGGCGAACTGCACGCCACCACTGGCAAGGCGGTGAATTGCGCCAGCCAGATCGGCGGCGAAGTCGACCTGGCCGTCTTCACGGCCGAGAAGGGCTCCGCGGCGGAAGCCGCAGCGCAGATTGAAGGCGTCAGCCGGGTGCTGCAGGTCAGTCATGCCGAAAACGGCGCCATTCGCGCCGCCACCCTGGCGCCTCAGGTGGTCGCCATGGCGGGTGACTACACCCACATCCTGGCCGCCAACACCACCACCGGCAAGGACATCATGCCGCGGGTCGCCGCCCTGCTGGGCGTGCCGCAGGTCACCGACATCATGGCGGTGCATGGCGAGCGCGAATTCGACCGGCCGATCTACGCCGGCAACGCGGTCACCCGGGTCAAGGCCAATGGCGACCACGTGATTGTCGGCACCGTGCGCACCGCCTCGTTTGCCAATGCAGCCACGGGCAGCAGCGCGCCGATCGAAGACGCCAGCGTCAGCGCCGAACTGCCGTCGCACACGCGTCTGGTCAGCCTGGACAACGATACCGGTGACCGCCCGGACCTGCAGACTGCGGCGAAGGTGGTTTCCGGCGGTCGCGGCGTCGGCTCGGGCGAGAATTTCTCGGTGATCTACGCGCTGGCCGACAAGATCGGTGCCGGCGTTGGTGCCTCCCGTGCCGCGGTGGATTCCGGCTTCGTCCCCAACGACATGCAGGTCGGCCAGACCGGCAAGATCATTGCCCCGGATCTCTACGTGGCCGTCGGCATTTCCGGTGCGATCCAGCACCTCGCCGGGATCAAGGATGCGGGCACCATCGTCGCGATCAACTCGGACGAAAATGCCCCGATCTTCGAAGTGGCGGATCTGGGCCTGGTGGGCGACCTGTTCAAGGTCTGCCCCGAACTCGAATCCAAGCTGTAAGGGCCTTTGCCGAGGTATCAAGCCCGCCGCGTCACTGGATGCGGCGGGCTTTTTTCTTGAATCCCGGGGCGCGAGATGAACAACAGCCTTAGAAAGCGGCCGCCCACGCTGTTTAAGCTGCCCCTTCACCCTCTTAGCAGCCCCGGATGCAGGCCAGTGCACCGCAGGTCAGTCCCCGCATGAAGGGCAAGATCATTGCCGGCGCGCTCGGCTTCCTGATGGGTGGCGTATTCGGTGCTCTGATCGGCCTGATCATCGGTCATTGGTTCGACAGCTCCCTGCGCCTGATCCGACCCCCGTCTTCGGGCAAGCAGCAGGCCATCGTCGAAAAGTGCTTCGAACTGATGGGCTGTGTCTGCAAGGCCGACGGCCGCATCACGGCAGAGGAAATTCAGGCGGCCGAGGCCATCCTGCAACGCCTGCGCGTGGTCGGCGAAGGTCGCCAGGCCGCCATCGCCGCCTTCAATCGGGGCAAAGCGCCCGGCTTCGATCCGGACCGCGCCGCCGCCGAGCTGCGCGAACTCTGCGGCGGGCGCATCCTGTGGCTGCGCCTGTGCCTGGAAATCCTCTTCTCGGGCGCCGCCGCCGATGGCCGCCTGGACCCGAAAGAACGCGAGCTGCTGGTCCGTATCGCTGGCGCCCTGGGTATTCCGATGGCCGAGTTCGAGCAGATGTTGCTGCTCATCACCGGCGGTTTCGGCTCCTACGCCGGCGGCGCTGGCCCACGCAACGCCAGTCCGCGCGAGAGTCTGGCCGATGCCTACAAGGTGCTGGGCGTGGATGCCGGTGCCAGCGATGGCGAAGTGAAGAAAGCCTACCGGCGGCTGATGAGCAAGTACCATCCCGATAAGCTCGCCGCCCGAGAAATGCCCGAAGCCATGCGCCAGCAGGCTGAGGAACAGGTGCGACGTATCCGTGCGGCATGGGATACAGTGACGACAGCGCGCGGTCTCTAGCCCCGAGCAGCGGCAGACGCTGCCCGGTTCAATGCGGGGGGCCTAAACTGCTATGATTTCGAGCCATATCACAAGCCTTGGCGGTAGCCCCAGTGACCAGAATCCTCCTGCTCAGCCTCTGCCTGTTCCTGCCCGCCGCGTATGCCGCGTCTCTTGACGAGGCACGCGAGGCTCTCAATGCCGGTCAGTACGAGCAGGCGCTGCAGGCGCTGAACGAGCACCTCGCGCGTCAGCCGCAGGATGCCGATGCCCGCTTCCAGAAGGGTCTCGCCCTGGTGATGCTCCAGCGGGACGAAGACGCCATCCGGGTTTTTTCCGACCTGGTGCGTGATTTTCCGGAGTTGCCCGAGCCCTACAACAACCTTGCGGTTCTGTACGCCCGCGCGGGCCAGTACGAGGAGGCCCGTGACGCCCTCGAGGCCGCGTTGACCAGCCACCCGAGCTACGCCACAGCGCACGAGAATCTCGGCGACATCTACACCGCCCTGGCCCGTGCGGCCTACAATCGCGCCATCGTCCTCGACAAGAGCAATCCCGCCCTGCAGAACAAGCTGGACGT
>JBFKIN010000312.1:0-3878 GCA_041632255.1 Oceanococcus sp.
GCAGCAGCGGGTTGTGCGGGAGATCGCCGCCGATCTGGCCCGGCCGCATCCGATGCTCCGCCTGTTGCAGGGCGATGTGGGTGCGGGGAAAACGGTGGTCGCCGCCCTGGTCGCGGCCATCGTCATGCAGGCGGGCTTGCGCGTGGTCTTCATGGCGCCCACCGAAATCCTGGCCCGCCAGCATCACCGTAATCTTGAGTCCTGGCTTTCGCCGCTGGGGGTGCCGGTGCCGCTGTGGCTGGGCGGCGGCGGCGAACGGGAATTGCCGGCGACCGGCCCGGCCCTGATTGTCGGTACCCACGCGCTCTTCCATGGCGAGCGGGATTTCGGCGCGGTGGGGCTGGTCATCGTCGACGAGCAGCATCGCTTCGGTGTCGACCAGCGTCTGGGCCTGCGTGATCTGGCCGCTGGCGGGGGGTGTTATCCGCATCAGCTCGTGATGACCGCCACGCCGATCCCACGCACCCTGGCCCAGACGTTTTTCGCCGATCTGGACTTTTCCGCCATCGATGAATTGCCGCCGGGTCGCAAGCCGGTGAGCACGGTTGCGCTGCCCCAGGCGCGCCGCGGCGAGGTCATCGAGCGCCTGCGCCGGGCCTGTGCGGATGGCCGTCAGGCCTACTGGGTCAGTCCGGTGATCGAGTCCTCCGATTGGGCCGAAGCGGCCGAAGACATCCATGCCGAACTGCAGCAGGCGCTGCCAGAGCTGCGGGTCGGGATCATCCATGGCCGACTCAAGACGCGTGACAAGCAGTCGGTGATGGCAGATTTCGCCGCTGGCGGCCTGCATATTCTCGTCGCCACCACGGTGATTGAGGTCGGGGTCGATGTGGCGAATGCCTCGGTCATGGTCATCGACAATGCAGAGCGCATGGGGCTGGCTCAGCTGCATCAGCTCCGTGGCCGCGTGGGACGGGGCAGTACGGCCAGCCACTGCGTGCTGATGTACCGCCCGCCGCTGACGGACACGGCGCGGGCCCGTCTGGACGCCCTGCGCCATGAACACGACGGTTTTCGCCTGGCGGAGCGTGACCTGGAGCTGCGTGGCGCGGGTGAAATCCTCGGCACCCGGCAGTCGGGAATGGCCGAGTTCCGCATTGCCGACCCGCAGCGAGACGCGCAGTTGCTGCCCGAAATCCGCCGTCTGGCGGAGCAGGTGGCCCGGGAGCGCCCGGGGCTGATCGAGCCGCTGCTGGCCCGGTGGCTGTCGGATGCGCAAAAATATGCGGATGCTTAAATTGCCTTGCCCACAGTTCGACCGCCTGGGGCGCAGCCGCGCTCGCGATCCCGGTGCCGCCGGGTCTGCTCTTTCCCCGGTGGGCGCCGCCCTGATCGATCTACAGTCCCCGGGGGGCACCATCGGGGCGCCCGGGCGCCTGCGCAACGGCATGGTGTAAGCCATGCAGGCCAAGCTTCATGCCTACTGGCGCCTGGTGCGCCTCGACCGGCCGATCGGCATTCTGCTGTTGCTCTGGCCGACCCTGTGGGGCCTGTGGGTCGCGGCGGATGGTCGCCCGCCCTGGGACATCCTCGCCATCTTCGTCGCCGGCACCGTGCTGATGCGCTCGGCGGGCTGTGCGATCAACGATTTCGCGGATCGCAAGATCGATCCTCACGTCAGTCGCACCGAGCAGCGTCCGCTGGCCACCGGTGAGCTCGCGCCGTGGGAGGCGCTGGTGGTTTTTGCAAGCCTCAGCCTGCTGGCTTTTGCACTGGCTTTGCAGCTGCGCCCTGAAGCCCTGCTGTTGAGCGTCCCTGCGGTGCTGCTGGCCGCCAGTTACCCCTTCGCCAAGCGCTATACCCACTTGCCGCAGGCGCATCTGGGCGTGGCCTTTTCCATGGGGATTCCGATGGGCTTTGCCGCGATCCACGGTGCAATCCCGGGCGTGGCCTGGCTGCTGGTGCTGGTCACCATCCTGTGGACCGTGGTTTACGACACTTTCTACGCGATGTGTGACCGGCCGGATGATCTGAAGATCGGGGTCAAGTCCACCGCCGTGCTGCTGGGGAACTGGGACCGGCTGACCACCGCCGTGTTGCAGCTCTGTGTGCTGGCCGGTCTCCTGATGCTGGGCCTGTGGCAGGCCTATGGCGTGCTGTTCTATCTCGGCCTGGCAGTCGGGGCCGGTTATTTCGCCTGGCAGCAGTATCTGGTCCGGGAGCGTGAGCCGCAGGCCTGTTTCCAGGCCTTCATCAACAATCACCGCTTCGGCATGGCGGTCTTCGCCGGTCTGTTGCTGGACCGCCTGGGCAGCTGAGCCTGTTGCGGTGGCGGTGCCGGCCTTCAGACCGCACGTGCCACGGCGACGCAGCTGACCTCGCCTGCTCCAGCCGCCAGCAGGCTGCGCGCCATGGCCTGCATCGTGGCGCCGGTGGTCATGACGTCGTCGAACAACAGGATACGCTCGCCGGCCAGTGGCACCCGGCAGGCGAATGCCTCGCGCACGTTGCGCCGTCGCGCCGCCGCCGAAAGGCGCGACTGCTCCTGGGTTTCACGCACCCGCCAGAGCAGTTCAGGCCGGATTTCCAGACGGTGGCGCCGCGCCAGGGGGCGGCACAATTCCAGGGCCTGGTTGTACCCGCGCCGGCGCAGGCGCTGCAGATGAAGCGGGGCCGGCACCAGATAGTCGACATCTGGCGGCAGCCAGCATTCGGCCACCATCTCGCCAAGGCAGTCCGCCACCCCCAGTGCGCCTGAAAATTTCAGCCTTTGCAGCAGCCCGGCCACCGGCTCGGCGTAGCGGAACAGGGCGTGGCATTGGCTTTGCGGCGGGGGATGCGACAAGCAGGCCCCGCAGACATGGCCGCTGGTATCCGGCATCGCGCAGCGCGGGCACTGCGGGCCGAGCCGCGGCAGGCCCAAGCGGCAGTCCGGGCACAGGCCGCCGGGCGCCGGACTGTCACCGCAGGCCAGACACAGCCGCGGCAGCAGGGCGTCCAGGGCCTTGTCAACCCAGCGGCCGCTCTCAAGTTGACAGCTGTCCTCGGCCACCGCATTCTGAGCCGCGAATTTCCTTCTGGCGAACTCCATGGCCTCAATCCGCCACGACTGGCGTGCTGACGAAGTGCGCGCGCTGTTTGACCTGCCCTTCAATGACCTGCTGTTCCGGGCCCAGGCGGTGCACCGTGAGCATTTCGACCCGAATCAGGTCCAGCTCAGCACCCTGCTGAACATCAAGACCGGCGCCTGTCCCGAAGACTGCGCCTACTGTCCGCAGAGCGTGCGCTACAACACCGGGCTGGAAGCCGAGCCGCTGATGGCAGTGGAACAGGTGCGCGAGGCCGCGGAAAAGGCGAAGGCCGCAGGCGCCACGCGATTCTGCATGGGCGCGGCCTGGCGCAGCCCCAAGGACCGCGACATCGTGGCGGTGGCGAAAATGATCCAGGCGGTGCGCGACCTGGGCATGGAAACCTGCATGACCCTGGGCATGCTCAGCCCGGAACAGGCGAGGCAACTCAAGGACGCGGGGCTGGACTACTACAATCATAATGTGGACACCTCCCCCGACTATTACGAAAAAATCATCACCACCCGGCGCTTCGAGGACCGGCTGGAAACCCTGGAGGCGGTGCGCGACGCCGGCATGAAGGTCTGTTGTGGCGGCATTGTCGGCATGGGCGAAGAAGTGCAGGACCGGGCGGACATGCTGCGGACCCTGGCCAACCTGCCCGAACACCCGCAATCCGTGCCGATCAACCAGCTGGTGAAAGTGGCGGGTACCCCGCTGGATACGGCGGAAGACATCTCGCCGCTGGAATTCGTGCGCACCATAGCGGTGGCGCGCATCCTGATGCCGGCCTCCATGGTGCGGCTGTCGGCCGGTCGCGGCAGCATGTCGGCCGCCGTGCAGGCCCTGTGTTTCCTGGCTGGCGCCAAC
>JBFKIN010000313.1:0-3842 GCA_041632255.1 Oceanococcus sp.
AGCGCGCCCAACAGCAGCACACGCAGTAGTATCATCATCAATTCAGTCTTTGCCGCACGGCGCCCAATCGGCTAGCCTTCGCGGCGCTTTTGCAGGGAACCTTTCGATGAATTTACACGAGTATCAGGCGAAAGACCTGTTCGCGCGTTTCGGCATTCCGGTGCCGGCGGGTGAACTGGCCGGGTCTATCGACGAAGCGCGGCAGAAGGCGAAATCGCTCGGGGGCGAGCGCTGGGTTGTGAAGGCGCAGGTCCATGCCGGCGCGCGCGGGAAAGCCGGCGGCGTGAAGCTGGTCGACAGCATCGATGCGGTCGAGGCGGCCGCCGATGCGATGCTGGGCACCCGGCTGGTGACCATCCAGACCGGCGCTGAAGGTCTGCCTGTGAATTCCGTTTACATCGAGACGCCGCAGCCCATAGCCCGGGAGCTGTATCTCTCCATGCTGGTGGACCGCGCCTCGGAGAGCATCGCGATCATCGCCTCTCCGGATGGCGGCATGAGCATCGAGGAAGTCGCCGAGGAGACGCCGGAACGGATCAAGACCGTCTACATCAATCCGGCGGCTGGCCTGCAGGGCTACCAGGTTCGCGAGGTCGGTTTCTTCCTGGGCCTGGACAAGGCCCAGATTGGCGAGCTGGGCAAGGTGCTGAACGGTCTGTACCGCATCTTCACCGAATGCGACGCCTCGCTGGTCGAGATCAATCCGCTGATCGTGACCGAGTCCGGTCACCTGCTGCCTCTTGATGGCAAGCTGAACATCGACGATAACGCCCTGTTCCGGCAGAAAGCGATCGCCGAACTGCGCGACCCGACCCAGGAAGACGAGAAAGAGCGCGCCGCGGCGGCTCACGGCCTGAACTACGTGACCCTGGATGGCGACATCGGCTGCATGGTCAATGGCGCCGGCCTGGCCATGGCCACGATGGACATCATCAAGCTCCACGGCGGCCAGCCGGCCAACTTCCTTGATGTGGGGGGCGGCACCACCAAGGAGCGCGTGGCTGAAGCCTTCAAGCTGATCACCTCGGGCGCTGACGTGAAGGCCATCCTGGTCAATATCTTCGGGGGCATCGTGCGCTGCGATCTGATCGCCGAGGGTATCGTTTCGGCGGTCAAGGAAGTCGGCCTGAATATCCCGGTGGTGGCCCGTCTGGAGGGGACCAACGTGGAGAAGGGCCGCGAAATCCTGGCGAACAGCGGTTTCGACATCATCGCCGCCACCGATCTGACCGATGCGGCCGAGCGCGTCGTCGCCGCCGCCAAGGGAGCCTGATTCCAATGAGCATCCTGATCAACAAGGACACCAAGGTCATCTGCCAGGGCTTCACCGGCAAGCAGGGGACCTTCCATTCCGAGCAGGCAATCGAGTACGGCACCCAGCTGGTGGGTGGCGTGACCCCGGGCAAGGCCGGCAGCACGCACCTGGATCGTCCGGTCTTCAACACCTGCCATGACGCGGTCGCCGAAACCGGCGCCGACGCCTCCATGATCTACGTGCCGGCGCCGTTTGCGGCCGACGCGATCCTGGAAGCGGCCGATGCCGGCATCAAGGTCATCGTCTGCATCACCGAGCACATCCCGGTGGCCGACATGGTCAAGGTCAAGGCGGCGCTGAAGGATTACCCCGACACCGTGCTGATCGGCCCGAACTGCCCCGGCACGATCACGCCGGGCGAGTGCAAGATCGGCATCATGCCCGGGCACATCCACAAGCCGGGCAAGATCGGCATCGTCTCGCGTTCCGGCACCCTGACCTACGAAGCCGTGTTCCAGACCACCAACAACGGCCTGGGCCAGTCCACCTGCGTGGGCATCGGTGGCGATCCGGTCCACGGCCTGGGTTTCATTGACTGCATCGAGCGCTTCGAGAAGGATCCGCAGACCGAGGGCATCATCATGGTCGGCGAGATCGGCGGCAGCAAGGAAGAAGAGGCGGCCGACTTCATCAAGGCCAACGTCTCGAAGCCCGTGGTGGCCTATATCGCCGGCGTGACGGCCCCCCCGGGCAAGCGCATGGGTCACGCCGGGGCGATCATCGCCGGCGGCAAGGGTACGGCCGATGACAAGTTTGCCGCGCTGGAAGCGGCCGGTGTCACCACCGTGCGTTCGCCGGGCCTGCTGGGCGAGGCCATGGCCAAGGCGCTGGGCGCCTGAGCGACGACTTCGCTCGCGTCACGGTAACGGCGCCAGTCACCAGCGCCCCGGTCTGACCGGGGCGCTTTGGCATCTGCGCCACACTGGCCGAGGCCCTCACTCATGCCCCTGGATCTGTCCCACATTGCGCTGGCCCAGCTGCCGGTGCACGTTGGTGATGTGGCCGGCAACGTGGAGCGTATCCTGGCGGCTGCGGATGAGGCGCGGCGGCAGGGTGCCAGACTCCTGCTCTGCCCCGAGCTGGCCCTGCTGGGCTACCCACCCGATGACCTGTTGCAGCGCCGTGGCCTGCCGCAGTTGATCGATCAGGCCCTCGCGCAGCTGGCTGCTGGTGCGGGTGACATGTGCCTGGTTGTCGGTTACCCGGAGTTCGCCGATGGCGCGATCTATAACGCGGCCGCCGTGCTCGATGCCACGGGTCTGCGGCACAACTATCGCAAACAGCAGTTGCCGAACTACGGGGTCTTCGACGAGCGACGCCACTTCCTGCCCGGCCGTGACAGCTGTGTGTTCGAGTTCGGCGGCGTTCGGCACGGTCTGAGCATCTGCGAGGACCTCTGGACGCCAGGCGTGGCGGCAGCGGCCCGTGCCGAGGGCGCCGAGATCCTGCTCAATCTGAACGCCTCGCCCTTCGATCAGACCAAGCGGAGCAGGCGGCGTGAGGTGTTGCGCCAGCGGGTGTCCGAAACCGGGCTGAGCATCGTTTACGTCAACGCGGTGGGCGGGCAGGATGATGTTCTGTTCGATGGCGACTCGCAGGTCTGGACCGCCGAAGACGGCGCCCGCCTGCAGACGCCGCCTTTCGTGCAGGAGGTCTATCGGGCGGACGCGGTGGCGGCGCCGAGCGAGCCCGAGGCCGTCGCGTTGCTGTATCAGGCCTTGTGCGTGGGCGTGCGGGATTATGTGGGTCGCAATGGCTTTGAACGCGTGTACGTGGGGCTGTCCGGCGGCATCGATTCCGCAGTCACCCTGGCGATAGCCGCCGACGCCGTGGGTGCCGAGCATGTCCATGCCGTGGCCATGCCGTCGCCCTACAGTGCGCAGATGAGTGGCGAGGATGCCCGGGGCCAGGCGCAGGCCCTCGGCGTGGACTTTCAGGAGATCGCGATCGAGCCGGCCATGCGCAGTTACGAGTCCATGCTCGCGGCCGCTTTCGTCGGCAGCGAGCCCGATCTCACCGAGGAAAATCTGCAGGCGCGCATCCGCGGCGCGCTGCTCATGGCCCTGGCCAACAAGTTTCGCGGGATCGTGCTGTCCACCGGCAACAAGAGCGAAATGGCGGTGGGTTACTGCACCCTGTATGGCGACATGTGCGGAGGATTCGCCCCGCTCAAGGATGTCTACAAGATGCAGGTCTATGCGCTGGCGCGCTACCGCAACAGCCTCTCACCGGTGATCCCCGAGCGGGTCATCACCCGCCCTCCATCAGCGGAGCTCAGGCCCGACCAGCAGGACCAGGATTCCCTCCCGCCCTACGAGCGCCTGGATCGCATCCTGGCCGACTACATCGAGGGCGAGTGCGCCGTTGAGGAGTTGCTGGCCCGGGGGCACGACGCTGCCGAAGTGGCGCAGGTCGTCCGCCTGGTCCGACAGAGCGAATACAAGCGCCGGCAGGCCGCTCCCGGGCCCAAGGTGTCGACTTGCGCTTTTGGGCGGGAGCGGCGCTATCCGCTCACCGCGCGCTACGC
>JBFKIN010000314.1:0-3839 GCA_041632255.1 Oceanococcus sp.
ACCACCGTGGTCCGGCTGGAGCCGACACCCGAACCGCAGGGCGGATGACCGCACTGCGCGGCCAGCTCGCGGCCGGCTCCGAGGCCATGGGGCTGGCCCTGAGCGAGGCCCAGCTCGATGCCCTGCTGGCCTATGTTGACGAACTGCTGCGCTGGAACGCGCGCATCAACCTCACGGCCGTCACCGAGGCATCCGAGGTGATCAGCCACCACATCCTCGACAGCCTCGCGGTGGCGCCGTTTCTGGGCGACGGACCGGTGCTGGACGTGGGCAGCGGCGCCGGCCTGCCCTCCCTGCCGCTGGCCATACTGCGCCCGGAATTGCGCTTCACCAGCATCGAAAGCCGGCACAAGAAGTGCGCCTTTCAGCGTCAGGCCGCGCGCGCTCTGGGTCTGGCCAATCATCAGGTGGTCACCGCCCGGGTCGAGGACTGGGTGGCGCCAGCGCCTTTCGCCCAGATCATCAGTCGGGCCTTTTCATCGCTGGCTCTTTTTGCGCAACTGGCCGGACGGCATCTGGCGCCTGATGGTCAGCTGCTGGCCATGAAGGGGCGAGAGCCGGTCGCCGAGCGCGAAGAGATGTCGCCGGCGTGGCGGCTGGTTAAAATGCACCGTCTCACGGTCCCGGGACTGTCGGCCGAGCGTCATCTGCTCGTGTACGATCGGGCCGCCGCAGACTCATCTTCACACCCGCATCCCCCGCTGCCCGGCGGCTGATGCGATCGGGCCCGCCCGCGGGCCCTACAACAGGAATTCCGACGTGCCGAAAGTCTTGGCTGTGGTCAATCAAAAGGGCGGGGTCGGCAAGACCACCACCAGTGTCAATCTGGCTGCCTCGCTGGGCAAGGCCAAACGCCGCGTGCTGCTGATCGATCTGGACGCCCAGGGCAACGCGACCATGGGGGTCGGTGTCGATAAATCGCAACTGGAGCTCAGCGGCTGTGATGTGCTGCTGGGCGAATGCGGCCTGTCCGAGGCCCTGGTCTGCGTCGATCAACACAATCTGGAGCTGCTGCCGGCCAACGAGGACATGACCGCGGCCGAGGTCGGCCTCAAGGATGGCCAGCAGGGCCAGATGCGTTTGAAGCAGGCGCTGGCGCCCGTGCTCGGCGATTACGATTTTGTCCTCATCGACTGCCCGCCGAGCCTGTCCATGCTGACGGTCAACGCCCTGGCTGCCGCCGACGGGGTGCTGATCCCCATGCAGTGCGAGTACTACGCGCTGGAAGGTCTGTCCGCGCTGATGAACACGGTCAAGCAGATCCGGCAGAGCATCAACCCGCAGCTGGAGATCGCCGGCATCCTGCGCACCATGCACGACCCGCGCAACAACCTGGCCCGCCAGGTTTCCGACGAGTTGATCGCCCATTTCAACGATAAAGTCTTCCGCACCATCGTCCCGCGCAACGTGCGCCTGGCCGAGGCGCCGAGTTACGGCCAGCCGGTAATCGCCTATGATGCGCGGTCCACGGGAGCAATGGCCTACATCGCGCTGGCGGGGGAACTGCTGGGCAAGAAGGTCAAACAGATCAACTAGACAAGGTAAGGGGACATGGCAAAGAAGCCCAAGCGCGGCCTGGGACGGGGGCTGGACGCCCTGCTCGGCGATGGCGCGGCGACCCAGCCCGCGACCGCCGACGAGCAGGTGCGACGGCTGGGCCTGGACGAGATCGAGCCCGGGCGTTATCAGCCCCGCAGCGAAATGGACGAGGCCGCACTGCAGGAACTGGCCGCCTCGATCAAGGCCCAGGGCGTGGTGCAGCCCATCGTGGTGCGGCCCATGGACGGCGGACGCTACGAACTGGTCGCCGGTGAGCGGCGCTGGCGCGCCTCGCGCCTGGCCGGCATGGGCGAAATTCCCGCCCTGGTCAGGGACTTGCCGGATCAGACCGTACTGGCTGTCGGCCTCATCGAGAACATCCAGCGGGAAAGTCTGAACCCCCTGGATGAGGCCCAGGCCCTGCGCCGCCTGATCGATGAATGCGGCCTGACCCACGAACAGTGCGCCGAAGCGGTCGGGCGTTCGCGGGCTTCGGTGACCAATCTGCTGCGTCTGGTCAACCTGGATTCTGATGTGCAGGACATGCTGCGCGAAGGCGAACTGGAGATGGGCCACGCCCGTGCCCTGCTGGGCCTGCCGGTGGAGTTGCAGGCGGACGCCGCACGCAAGATTCACAACCTGGGCCTGAACGTCCGCCAGACCGAGGCCCTGGTGCGTCAGATGAACGCGCCGCCAGTGCCCAAGCCGGTCAAGCCCGAGCTGGACGACCGTCTGGTCGTGGCCCGCGACCGTCTGGCCGAACGGATCAAGGCCAAGGTGCAGGTCAAGCCGAAGGACGAGCAGCGCGGCGCGCTGGTCATCCAGTACGGCTCGCCGGCTGAACTCGAAGCCATCTTCGATCGCCTGGGCTGAGCCGACGCTTTTTGCCGTTCCATGATGGCGTGCGCAGCCCGGATGAAGGGCTGATTGCGCGCCTCCGGCGGCGAAGGTGGCGGAATGGGAATGGCGGCCGCCGGCCCGGTGACGCCGGCAGGCCCCGCAGCCCCGTCCCGCGGGGCGAGGTGACGACCACCTGAAGATTTACGACCCGGGCGGAAATTGACCTGATGTTGCACTGCGGCTATAGTTGCGCGCCCCGCTCCTGGAGAGTGGGCTTTTGGCACGCCTGAAACATGCAGATTGCAAGCCGGATCATCGCCGTTCAATGCCTGATCGGCCTTGTGTTTGCGGGTTTCTGGATGGTCAAGAGCCAGACTGCTGCGCTAGCCGCCTTGGGTGGCGCCGGGACTGCAGTGATACCTGCCGCCTACATGCGGTGGCGTATGTCCCAGGCCTTGCGCTTGACAGAGGAACCCCGGGCCCTGGTGGGGCAGGTGTACAGGGGACAGTTTGGGAAGTTCGCGCTGACCTGCGTGCTGTTCGCAGTCACTCTGGCGCGGTTTCCGCAGGAATTTTTGCCAGTCATGTCGACGTTTGTGGCCTGCCTTGCGGCCTACATCATCGGCGGACTGCTGGGTAACAACGATACTTAAGACGGGATACGAATGGCCAGCGGATCATCATCGACCGAATACGTCGTCCACCATCTGACCAATCTCAAGCTGGATCTGAAGACGATGACGCTGGATTCCCACGCGTCCGGGTTCTGGGTTCTGCACGTTGACAGCCTCGTCTTCTCCCTGTTGCTGGGCGGCCTGTTCCTGTGGGTTTTCCGCAGGGTGGCCAAGAGCGCAACCTCCGGGGTGCCCTCCGGGCTGCAGAACGGCGTTGAGATGGTGGTCGACTTTGTCGACAGCCAGGTCAAGGAGACATTCCCCGGGCATCACCCGCTGATCGCGCCGCTGGGCCTGACCATCTTCGTCTGGGTCTTCCTGATGAACTGCATGGACCTGGTGCCGGTCGACCTGCTGCCGCTGATGGCCTCCGGCGTGGGCATTGAGTACCTGAAGGTTGTGCCCAGCACCGATGTGAACATCACCTTCGGGCTGTCGCTGGGCGTGTTCCTGCTGATTTTCTACTTCAATTTCAAGATGAAGGGCGTCGGCGGCTTCACCAAGGAAGTCCTGACCGCACCTTTCGGTCCCTGGCTGGCCCCGGTCAACCTGGTCCTGCGCATCGTCGAGGACATTGCCAAGCCGGTGTCGCTGTCGCTGCGTCTGTTCGGCAACCTGTTCGCCGGCGAACTCATCTTCATCCTCATCGCGCTGCTGTTCGCCCAGGGTTGGGTGCTCGGCGCGCTGGGCATCGGCCTGCACTGGGTCTGGGCCGTGTTCCACATTCTGGTCGTCACTCTGCAGGCGTTCATCTTCATGGTGCTGACCATCGTTTACCTGAGTCTG
>JBFKIN010000315.1:0-3834 GCA_041632255.1 Oceanococcus sp.
CAGGGCAACTACCTGTTCGCCGGAAATCTCGATGGCTCGCCGCCGTTTACCGGCGATTTCACCGCCGCCAGCTACGTGGGCGGCGCCGTCTCCAGACAGGTGCCGATCGATGAATTCACCAGTCTGAGCGATAGCCTGACCGGCGACGCGGTGTTCCAGAGTACGCCCGCAGGCGACCTAATGGCGATGTTCGAGGATCTCGCCAGCGTGGTGGAGAACGGCGCATCACCGACCCGCCAGGCCGATCTGGCGGCGGGCCTGGATCGACTGGATCAGGCGCTGGACCACATCGTGGCCCAGCGGGTGACCCTGGGCAAAGGATTGCAGCGAGTGGAATCCGAGCGCAATCGTATCGAGACGGCCGGTATCCAGCTGCAGATCGACTCCTCGGCGCTGAGAGACACCGACTTCGCACAGGCCGTCTCGGCGCTGTCGCAGGAATTGACCTCGCTGGAGGCCGCCCGCACGACCTTTTCCCAGATCCAGGGGCTGTCCCTGTTCGACTACCTGCGCTAGCCGCGTAGCGCCCCTGCCGAAACGCCCCGCTGGCCGGGGCGTTTTTCGTTTGGATTGCCGACAGGGAGCAGCCCGGTGTCGCGACGGCCGGGCTGCAAGGGCGCGCGCGCTTCCGGCAGCCGGGCGGCGCCTGGCGAATCCGCCACTGACGCCGGGCGGATGAAAAAACTCCTCGAAAGTGCCTCAAGAATTTCCGGCGCCGCCGATAAGCCTTGCAAGCCGGGAGTGATCACGCTAATCGCCCCCAGTTTTGAGGACATACCACTCGCTCTGAACTTTGAGGACATCAAAATGCAGATCATCAACACCAACGTGATGTCGCTGAACGCCCAGCGCAACCTGACTTCCAGCCAGAATGATCTGGCCACGTCGATCCAGCGTCTCTCCAGCGGGCTGCGCATCAACAGCGCCCGTGACGATGCGGCCGGTCTGGCCATCGCGGACCGGATGACGGCCCAGATTCGGGGCCTGAACCAGGCCGTGCGCAATGCCAACGACGGCATCTCCCTGGCCCAGACCGCCGAAGGCGCGATGCAGGAGGTGACCAACAACCTGCAGCGCATCCGCGAACTGGCCGTGCAGGCGGCCAATGGCACCAACAGCACCTCCGATCTGGACGCGCTTCAGGCCGAGGTGACCCAGCGTCTGGCCGAGGTCGACGATATCGCCAACAACACGGAGTTCAATGGCCAGACCCTGCTGGACGGGACTTACACCTTCACTTTCCAGGTGGGGGCCAATGGCGGGCAGACGCTGGATATCACCACCACGGCCATGGATACCGCAACTCTGGCTGTTGCCGGGGTTGACGTTTCCGTTGATCCGGCCGGCGCCATCACTGCGGTGGATGCTGCCCTGGATGTGGTGAATGGCGACCGTGCCGATCTCGGCGCGGTACAGAACCGCCTGGAGTCGAAGATCGCCAGCCTGCAAACGACATCGGAGAATCTCTCCGCCGCCCGCTCGCGGATCCGAGACGCTGACTTCGCCGCCGAGACGGCGGCGCTGACCCGCGCCCAGATTCTGCAGCAGGCCGGGACCGCGATGCTGGCTCAGGCCAATACCGCACCGCAGAGTGTCCTCAGCCTGCTGGGTTAAGCGTAGCCCACGCAGGTATCAGAGCAAAGGCCGCCGGTTTCCGGCGGCCTTTTTTTTGGTGGCGGATCACGCTCCCGTCAATGGCTGACCCAAGCTGTCAAAAATCCGCTTGCGGCTAGCCTTGCCCTGTCGCAGCCGTTCGGCTCAACTGTCGTCACAGAAACGGTAGGGATTCGGGCTGGGAACCAGCTCCCCAGAGACCTGCCCACGCAGGTCACCGTAGGCCTGTCGCCGTCGCATCTGGGCGGCCATGTAGTCACAGAATCCGCTTTGCTTGACCCGGCTTGGCGCCCCAAAGCCCAGCCAGCCAAGCGCTTCCTGGGCAACCGCCTTTTCCGGGGCCGTGCTGAGATCCCCCCAGGCCAGCTGCAGCCAGGGCGCCAGCGGATTGATGGGCAGGGCACGCACCGGGGGCAGGTCCAGCGCCAACTCGGGGCCGGCGTAGTCGTCCGGGCCGTAGTCGACATAGGCCGCTTCCTCGAGCGCGCGACGGAGGTCCCAGTTGGTGATCCGCTGCGCGCCGGCGACCACCATGGCGGCTGCGTGTTCACCGTCACTCGGCACAATGCCGCCTTGGTGAGCGAGCCATCGACGAGCCTGCAGCAGCACCTTCGAGGCCAGTCCGGTGGCTTGCGGCGTCGAAATGCTGGTGCCGCCGATCGGCACCAGATCGGATTCGCAGTCGTTGCAGAAGGGCAGGGTGTCGCGGAACCCTGCCACGAAGTCAGGGAGCAGCGCTCCGGTGGACGACTGACCGCCAGATTGCTCGTCAATGCCGGATACGCCGATGGTCCACCAGCTGCCTGGTCCACCCTGGTAGGACACCGGGACGAGATAGTTGCCGGCCGCCTGGAAGATCAGCTTCCCAAGCTCGACCACCCCTCGATAGGCGCCCGCCTCGGTGATGGGCAGACCGAGGTTGTAGCTGAAAGCCAGCATGTCCACGGCGGGGTGTTCCAGTGCGTACCTGAGCTCATGGGGCTCGGGCTGGGCGCAGGACTCCACGAACAACAGCACCGCTTCCGGGTTGGCTTTCAGCACGGCCGCACTGACCCCGGTCCCATGCGGATTTTTTTCGGACTGCGGTTGCAGCGGCGCAAAGGCCTCCTCGCAGAAGGACACCGCGACGATATTGCTGCCCTCAAACCAGTAAGGGCGGCCATGCTCCACCTGATTCCAGAAGTCAGCATCAGCCGCCTTGTCCGCCTCGATGTCACCGCTGCGGGTCAGCGAAATGTGATCACTGGGCGATACGCCCAACTCGGCCAGCACGGCGGGGTTGACGCTGGCTGGCGCAGCATCCGGATAAATCGGGCTGCCGGCGTAGAAAAAGTCATGGTAGGGGTTGATGGAAGTATCCACCACCGCGACGATCACGCGAGCCTCCTCGACCCCGGTATCCCTTGCTGGCAGGTCGTTCCTGGCCTCATTGCAGGCGTGGAGACTCACTGTCAGGGCCAGCATCATGGCGACGCGCGGCACAGATCGGCGGTACGCAGAGATATCGCGTCGATTCGATGGCACGGCGTTGTCCTTCTGAATTGCAGTGCCAGTGACACGGCTGCGCTGTAACGAATGTTCCATTCTGCGCTGCGGTTTCCGCAGCGGCGCGGGCGCAGCCCGTGCTGGTCGCTTTCGAGGCGGATGAAGCCCGGTTGTTTGCGATCGACCAGTGCTCTGCATTCATGCCTGCCACGCGGGGGCTGGCTTGTGCGGTCCGGGCCTCCTGGGTGGAGTGCGCATGGATGAATGAAGTTCGGGGGAGGGCAGGCAAGCCAGACGGCTGCATGGAAAAACCACCGTCGTATTCAGCAGACCATCGGTCCAGACGGCCCGCAGCCGTGAGAGGTGCCCAATCCGCCATGCATCAGCGCTGGTCAACGCAGGGCATATTCGGATTCCGTGTATTGCGCAGATGTGGTGTACGCGGGCAGCGCCCTTGCGGTGCGTCACGCCCCGGCTCAGGCGAGAGTGCGCATCGAATCAGCGATGGGGCTGCAGGCCGTGCCGGGGCAACCCCGCGATTCCGGCCATCAGCTCGGCCGGGACAAGCTCCGGTTTGTGACCGGCGATGAGGTTCAGGGAGTCATGAGCCCTTGCAATTGAACCCGGTGAAAATTGTGCAAAGCATTGATAATATGGGATTTTGATTCCAGGCGTCGGCCTTCATCGGGATAGGCGGCAATCCAGCCCGGTCCTCTGTTCGAGCCCTGAAGCTCC
>JBFKIN010000316.1:0-3814 GCA_041632255.1 Oceanococcus sp.
AGGACTGGCCGCCCGCAGTCGAAGACCGTATCAGGCGCTCCGCCCTTCGACTGCCCAGGATTTCTATGAGTCTGAGCGAAGGTTGGCTACCTTTCGACTGCAGCGGCTGCGCCGCTTCCGCTCAAGGACTGGCCGCCCGCGCTCCGCTCGGGGATCAGGGCTCCAAAAGGCGGCCGGGCTCCAGGCATATCTGTGATGCCTTCGGCTCAGCGCCTATCTGTGGGCAGGGCGGGGACGTACTGGCGAATGAAGGCCTCCACCTCCTCCCAGTCCGTAAAGCCCTGCTCCCGATTGCTCTGGACGTGCCGGACGGAACCGCGCACCCGACCCTCGGGGTCTGGCTCCCCGGTGTCTATCTCAACCGGGAGCGGCTGGTGCACAAAGCGGATGACAAACGAATCGATGCTGGGGGGTTGTTCGTCCATACCGGAAACCCTCGTGATTTTTATATCCGAGAGCCGTTACCGGGAGGTTACATGCCGGCCTTCATGAACACAAAATCCAGGCCAGAGCGGGGGGTGCGATACCGCCAGCGGGCGGATCGGAAAAACTCAGGGCCTGGGTTGAGTCAACTGCCGGTATAGCGCCTCCGTCTCGCCAGAAGGGGAGACTTCCAGCTCCTCGGACAGCGATTCCCGGCAGCGGTGGTAGGTGCGGGCCACCTGCCCGTGGTCTCCGAGCTGGTGGTAGGCGCGCATCAGGTGCCGGTATGCCCGCTCCCAACAGCGGTCCTGGGCCAGGATGCGCTGGGCGGTCTCGATCGACTCCAGATAGCGCTCTTCTTTCAGGTAAAGCGCGCACAGGCGGTCGGCGGCCTGCAGGAACTGCACGGACAGATGTTCGCGCTCGGGCGCCGCCCAGGGCTCGTAGCGGGCGTCTGGCAAGAATTCCCCCTGGTACAGACGGACGGCGTCTTCGAGGTGCGCCATGGCACGCGCCGTTTCCTCTTCTGCGGCCAGCAGCGCCAGGCCGAATGCCTGGGCGTCGATCCAAACGTCCGCGCCGGGGCGCAGGCGGTAGGCGGAGGCCTCCCTGGCGATAAAGGCCGAGTCTTCACCAGCCGCTCGGCCTGGCTCGAGGGTCTTGAATAGCGTGTTGAGAGCCACCTTGAAATTGCGCTGGGCGGCTTCTGGATCGGCGTCCGGCCAGAGGTGCTCGAAAATCTGCTCGCGTTCAAGCGGCGCGTCGCGATGGGTCAGCAGGAGCTGGCAAAGCCGCCTTGTGGCGGTGCGCCGCCAGCCGGTCTCCGGGATCGGTTGCTTCCCGCGCCAGGCTTTGAAATCGCCAAAAGTCTGGAACCGCAGCTGGTAGCCGGGGTGCCGTGCCAGATTGGGGAGGCCGAGTTGATCGAGCAGGCCGGCTGCAAAGGCCGGCTCCCAGCCGCGCTCGCGCGCCAGCAGCAGAAGCGGGACCAGCATGCGCTCGTCGGGCACCCCGAGCAAAGTCGGGCGCGAGAACAGGAATCCGTAGCCGCCCTGCTGGGCCTCGGCCAGGATCTCGGGCAGCGCGTTTTCCAGGCGGGCCTGCGCGCCGACCCGCAGCCAGTTGAGGGCCATCATCACCCGCGCGCTGACACTGCCCAGCGGGTCGGCGCAGGCGTCGAAGCCGCGGCGCGCCCGGCCCAGCCAGTCTTCGGCCGCCTCCCCGCGCCCAGCCAGGGCCAGGCTGGCGCCCATCGCCAGGCGGATCAGCGAGGCGATCCACTCGTCGCCGGCCTCCGTGGCGATTTCGATGCCTTTTTTGGCGACTTCCAGCGCGCCGGCCAGGTCGCCCTTGAAGCCGTAGGCGCGGCACAGCCCCCAGTAGGCTTCGACCCGCAGGCGCGCCACCGCCAGGTCGCGGCTGATCTCGATGGCGGTCTCAAAGTGGGATCGGGCCCGGTCGTAGGAATCTGCGCCGGGCAGCAACATCAGCGCCAGGCCCTGCCGCATGTGCCCGACGGCGGTCATGTACGGGGACGCCAGGCGCTGCCCGCGTTCGGTGCCGGCCACCGCGGTGCGGTAGGCCGCCTGCGCCTGGCCTTCGAAGGCGTAGATCAAGGAGAGCAGGAAGTGGGTCTCCCGGTGGGCGCGCGGGGTTTCGACGGGCTCGCTGCGCTCGGATTCCAGCCGCGCCTCGAGCTGCTGGCGGGCTTCTTCCAGCCGGCCGGTGCGCAGCAGGATGCGATAGGGCAGCTGCGAATCGGATGGGCCTTCCTGGCGCAGGGCGTCGGCCTGCTGGCGCAGTCGTTCAGCCTCCGCCGGTTTGCCGCCGTTGAGTTTGTTCTCGGCCAGCAGCTCGTACAGGCGGGCCTGGGACTCGCGGTCGGAGGTCCCGTCGGCCAGGCGCAGCGACTGCTGCAGCAGGTCCTCGGCGCGGGCCGGGTCGACGGTGTCGATGTAGATGCGGGCCTGGCCACGCAATGCGCGGGCGATGCCGTCGGCCTGGCCGCGTTCGCGCCACAGCGTCTCGGCCTGGCCGTACCAGCCGAGGGCCTCCTCATAGCGGTTGCGCAGGCGGGCGAGCTCCCCGTGATAGAAAAGCAGCATCGGCTGGCCGGAAAGCGTTTCCGGCGGCAGCGCGTCGAGGTAGGCGGCCAGGGTGTCGAGGCGGCCGCGGGCGAGCAGCGGATCTCCGTACGAGACCAGCAGCCCGGCGGCCCGGTCGGGCAATCCAGCTCGCAGGAAATGGTAAATGGCGATCTCAACTTGACCGTTTTCCCGGTAATGCCTTCCGGCGCGGGCGTGCCAGCCGGCCAACTGCTGCGGATCGCTCTGGCGGCGGAGAAAGCGGTGAAAAATGAAATGGTAGCGCAGCGTGTGGTCATCGAGCGGCACGACAAAAAGTTCCTGGCGCCGCAGGTGTGCCAGCATGGCGGCGCTGTCGCTGCGGTCGAGCAAGGCGTCGCAGGCTTCCGCGGTCATGACCTGCAGGGCGGCGGTGGCCATCAGGAAGTGCTGGACGTCGGCAGGCTGCGCATCCAGGACATCGCGCGCCAGAAGCTCGAACAGGTTCTCGAGCGGCTCGTCCTGGGGGGAGAGATCGGGGCTGAGCAGGTCCATCCCGCCGCTGCGCAGGCTCTGCCAGACCAGGTGCAGCGTGATCGCCCAGCCCTCGGTCGCAGCGTGGATGCGCACAGCCTCCTCGGGGGTCAGTTCGTAGTCGAAATGCCGCTCGAACAGTTCGGCGATCTCGCCGGGCGAGAACGTCAGGCTTTGCTGCGTGAGGGCAAGCAGTTCGCCGCGCGCCTGCCAGTGGGACAGGTTCGGCAGCTGCAGCGGGACGCGCGTAGAGAGCAAAAGGTGATATTCCGGGGGTGCGTGGGCGATCAGCTGGTCCAGGATCAGGGCGATCTCGGGGTTGTCAGACACCCGGTGCGCATCGTCGAGCACGAAGAGGGTCGGCCCCTCCAGGCAGGCGGTGACCGCATTGAGGTACTGCACGATCACATCGCGCAGCGGCAGCGGCCTGCGGTCGGCCTCCCAGTTCTCCAGCGCCAGCAGCGGCAGACCGCTGACCTCGGGGAAGGCCTGGCGGGTGGCGTAGCACAGGTGAAGCAGGAAGACCAGGGCGTCACTGTCGTCGTCCGCGGCCTGGTACCAGATAAAGGGCGGACCCGCCGAATGCAGGGCGGCCAGGGCAGTCGATTTGCCGTAGCCGGCGCCGGCCTGCAGAATGGTCAGCCGGTAATCCAGGGCGCGCAGCAGGTCAGACGTGACGCGCGGCCGGTGCAAAATGCGGGCCGGTGGGCGAGGCGGAGTGATCTTGGTCAGCAGGACCGGTGAGGGGAGCATAAGGGAACGTGCAGGGTGCAAGGTGCAGGGTGCAAGGTGCA
>JBFKIN010000317.1:0-3799 GCA_041632255.1 Oceanococcus sp.
AATCTGCTGACCGATCCGGCCGGCGAAACGACCGCCATGCTGGTGACCCTGGCGGGCGACCCCGAGGCCCAGGCGCTGCTGCAGCGCCGTGAGGACCTGCGGCTGAAGGCCCAGGCGGGTGAATTGAGCCCCGAGGAGCAGGCCGAACTCGATCGGGTCAGTGCCGAGTACAGCCGCATCAGCGCGCGGCGTCAGGACGCGCAACAGCAGACCATCGCCGACATCCGCGCGGTCCTGGCGAGGCACGAGGATCAGGCCGACATCGTGCTCGGCGGCGTGCCGATGATCGCCTCGGACATGATCGACTTCGTCCGCAGCGACATTCGTCTGTTCAGCGTGCTGGTGGGCGGCTTTCTCCTCCTGTTGCTCGCTTTCGCCTTCCGCCAGCCCCGCTGGGTGGCGATCCCGGCAGGCATCTGTCTGATCGTCAGCCTGTCCATGGTCGGCCTGCTCGGTCTGATGCAGTGGCCGGTCACCGTGGTGTCCTCCAATTTCACCTCCCTGACCCTCATCATCACGCTGTCCCTCGTGGTGCACCTGGTGGTGCGCTATCGTGAGCTGCAGGCCGTGCAACCCGACTGGGACCAGGGCGCACTGGTGCGCGAGACCGTGCGCAGCAAATTCGCGCCGTCGGTCTTCACCACGGCAACCACCATCGTGTCCTTCGGCTCCCTGGTGATCGCCGATATCCGGCCGGTGATCGACTTCGGCCAGATGATGCTGTGCAGCGTGGCCATCGCCTTCCTGCTGACCTTCATCGTATTTCCCTGGGTGCTCGGCCGCATGCAGCCGCGCGGCGCCGGCGCCAGCACGGTGGATGTCAGCGCGCGCATCACCCAGGGCCTGGCCGGCGCGGTGCAGCAGCGCGGCCCCCTGGTGCTGATGGGCTTTGCCGCACTGGCCGTCGCGGCTGCCGTCGGAGTCACCCGCCTGGGGGTGGAGAACCGCTTCATCGATTACTTCAAGGACAGCACCGAGATCTATCAGGGCATGGTGCTGATCGACAAGAAGCTGGGAGGCACCACCCCGCTGGACATCATTCTCGACGCGCCGGCCTCGCACTTCGAGCAGGAGGATGACTTCGCCGACGATTTTCTCGACGACTTCACCGAGGACGCGGGCCTGTCCGGTTCCAGCTACTGGTACAACGTATTCGCCCTGGAGAAGGTCCAGCGCATCCACGACTACCTGGAGTCACTGCCCGAGACCGGCAAGGTTCTGTCCATGGCTTCGACCATGGACATGATCACCATGCTGAACAAGGACGAAGCACCGGACAATTTCACCCTGGCCATCATGCACGGGCGCCTGCCGCCGGCCATCAAGGAGCAGCTGTTCGACCCCTACATGTCGGAGGACGGCAACCAGCTGAGATTTGCCATCCGGGTGATCGACTCGGATCAGAATTTGCGCCGCGACGCCCTGCTGAAGAAAATCCGCAGCGATCTGATCCAGCAGTTCGATCTGGCGCCCGAGCAGGTCCATCTGGCCGGCGCGCTGGTGCTCTACAACAACGTGCTGCAAAGCCTGTTCGAGTCACAGATCCTCACCCTGTCTGCGGTCTTTATCGCCATCGCGCTGATGTTGTGGATGCTGTTCGGCTCCCTGCGCCTGGCCCTGATCGGGGTGCTGCCCACCGTGTTCGCCGCCAGCATGATCCTGGGCCTGATGGGCTGGCTGAACATCCCGCTGGACATCATGACCATCACCATCGCCGCGATCACCATCGGGATCGGGGTGGACAACACCATCCACTACACCCACCGTTTCCAGGACGAGATCCGTGCAGGCGCGGAGCGCTGGGCGGCCATGCGCAATACCCATGGCAGTGTGGGCCGGGCGATCTACCTGACTTCAATTGTCGTCACCCTGGGCTTCTCCATCCTGGCGCTGTCGAATTTCGTGCCGATCGTGCTGTTCGGCCTGTTCACCGGCCTGGCCATGCTGCTGGCGCTGATCGCGAATCTGACCCTGCTGCCGCTGTTGCTGGTTAAACTGGGGCCCAGGGCCTGAAAGCCCTGGCAACGCGCCCGGACATTCCTTCTGGCGCGACGCGGTTCCGGCTGATCCGACTGCCAAAGAAGCCGGCCGACGGAACATCCCTGTCCCGCTGGCCGGAGCGTGTATCCATGCGCGCTCCCTTCGGGCCTCATCCGCCGGCAGTCGGGCCTCCAGCCCGGTCGTGCCAGAAGGAATGTCCGGACGCTTTGCGGTTGCCGTGCGTCGTCGCCCGCGCCGTTCACCCCGTTACCCGACAAACAGACATTTCAAACGCATGAGCATCTCTCCCGCACTCACCGCCGCCATCGAAAGCTTCCGCCTCCCCGAACCGCTGGGTTTCGGCACCGTCACCGGCCCGGTGCAGTTTGTCGCCGACTATCTCGACGGCGCCTGGCAGGAGGGCGAACTGAAGGTCTACGAGCCCATCGCCCTGAATCCGGCAGCCACCTCCTTGCAGTTCGGCCAGCAGTGCTTTGAAGGCCTGAAGGCCTTCTGGGTGGAACAGGATCAGCCCGCGCTGTTCCGGCCGGACCAGAACTGCCGGCGCATGGCGCGCTCGGCCCAGCGCCTGTGCATGCCCGAGGTGCCTGAGGCACTGTTCTGGCGCGGCGTCAGCGCAGTCACCCGGGCCATGCAGCCGCTGATTCCGCGGCAAACCGGGCATTCCCTCTACCTGCGCCCCATGCTCTACGGCATGGACACCCAGTACCCGCTGGCCAGTTCCGAGAACTTCCGCTTCGCCATCGTGTGCAGCCCCTCGGCCGCCTACTTCGCCCAGCCGATCCGGGTGCTCGTGGAGCGGCAGGCCTGCCGCGCCGCGGTGGGCGGCACCGGTGACGTCAAGGCTGGCGGCAACTACGCCGGATCCATACAAGCCACCCGTGCCTGCATCGCCCGCGGCTATCACCAGCCGCTCTGGCTCGACCCGGTGGAGCGTCGCTACGTGGAGGAACTGTCCGCCATGAACATCTGCGCCATCGTCGACGGGCAACTGCATACGCCGGCGCTCAGCGGCACCATTCTGCCGGGCATCACAAGGGCCAGCCTGCTGGAGCTGGCCCCCGAACTCGGCATCGAGGCGGTCGAGCGGCCCATGGACATCAACGAATTGCTGGATGACATCGACAGCGGCCGCTGCAGCGAACTGTTCGCCTGCGGCACCGCCGCCATCGTCAATCCGATCGCGCTGCTGGCAGACGGCGAGCGCCAGGCCGAGCTGCGGGAGACGAATCGGCAGGCGGCCCGGCTCAAGAGCGCCCTGCTGGATATCCAGGAAGGCCGTGTCACGGATACCCGGCAGTGGATGCGGGCGATCTGATCAGGCCAGCGGCTTTTCCCAGAACAGCGCCCTGCCAAACTGCGGATCCAGTTCGTAGCTGGCAAAGCCGAAGCGGCGGTAGGCCGCCTGGGCCGGCGCATTGCCTTCCAGCACTTCCAGGGTGAGCTTGCAGCAGCCACGTTCGCGGGCTTGCGCCTCGGCCCAGCGCAGCAGGGCGGTGCCGATGCCCTGACCGCGGCAGTCCGCGGTCACCGCGATGTCGTGGATATTGAGCAGGGGCCGGGCCTTGAAGGTGGACAGGCTTTCGAAAGCATTGAGCAGACCGACCGCCCGGCCCTCCCGCCAGGCCAGGGCCGACAGGGCCTGTGGCATGGCTGCCAGGCGTCCCGGCAGGGCCTGCATCGCGGCCGGCTCCAGCGGGACGCCACCGCCAAACTCGCTGCGGGCGTATTCGTCCAGCAGGCCCAGCAGGGCCGTGGTCTGGGCTTTATCCTGATAATCAACCGCGCTGATGGTCAG
>JBFKIN010000318.1:0-3795 GCA_041632255.1 Oceanococcus sp.
CGGCACGAACCCGGCCACCGCCATCCAGTGCGGCTGCACGGTGCGGGAGATTCCGACCAACGACGAGGGCGATGTCGATCTCGAGGCCCTCGAGGCTGCTCTGGGCCCGAAGACGGCCGGGATCATGCTGACCAACCCGTCCACCCTGGGGGTCTTCGAGCGCAAGATCGAACTGATCGCGAAGAAGGTCCACGCGGCCGGCGGCCTGCTCTACTACGACGGTGCCAACCTGAACGCGATCCTGGGCAAGGTGCGGCCGGGTGACATGGGTTTCGATGTCATCCACATGAACCTGCACAAGACCTTCTCTACCCCGCATGGTGGCGGCGGCCCGGGTTCCGGCGCGGTCGGCGTGTCGCAGCGCCTGCTGCCCTTCATGCCCATGCCCATCGTGGGCAAGGACGGCGAGACCTACCGCTGGCTGGACGAGCGGGATCTTCCGCAGTCCATCGGCCGCCTGTCCGCCTTCATGGGCAACGCCGGCGTGCTGCTGCGCGCCTACGTCTACGCCCTGATGCTGGGGCCGGACGGCATGACCCGGGTGGCCGAGTTCGCGACCCTGAACGCCAACTACCTGATGGCCCGCCTGAAGCAGGCCGGCTTCGATCTGGCCTTCGACGGCCGCCGCGCCACCCACGAGTTCATCATCACCCTGAAGAAGCAGAAGCAGGAACTGGACTTCACCGCCACCGATCTGGCCAAGCGCCTGCTCGACTACGGCTACCACGCGCCGACGGTGTACTTCCCGCTGCTGGTGCCCGAGTGTCTGCTGATCGAGCCGACCGAAACCGAGGACAAGGCCACCCTGGATGCCTTTGTCGAGGCCATGATCGCGATCTGGAACGAGGCGAAGGAGGACATCCAGACCCTCAAGGGCGCCCCGTACTCGCAGCCGGTGCGCCGGCTGGACGACGTGCGCGCGGCGCGGCAGCTGGATCTGCGCTGGGCGGGGCCGACGCCGGCCTGAGGTTCCGCGCGGGCGAACCGTACCGCTGCCGCGCTTCCCCGGGCGCCGCGTAGCGCCGGGGAACGGCGGACCAGGCGGCACCTGAGCGCGGACCGGGGATTCGGCCATCTCGGCCGGGCCGGCCGGGTATGATGGGGGCTCCCGGTCCCGGAATCCGGCATGGCTGAAGCGGCGCCGCAGAGCCTTGTGGCCTTCATTCCCCGCGTCCTGCGCGGGACGCTGGCCGCTGGCCTGGTGCCACCATCCGAGCGGAACGGCGCCGCGCTGTTTGTCGACATCTCGGGCTTCACGCCGCTGACCCATGCCTTTGTTCGCGCCTTCGGCGCGACGCGGGGCTCCGAAGAGCTGGTTCGCGAACTGACGCGCATCTTCGAGCTGCAGGTCTGCGCCGTCCACCATCATGGCGGGAGCGTCATCGGCTTCGGCGGCGATGCGATCACCTGCTGGTTCGATGAACCCCAGGCCGCGGGGCGGGCCCTGGCGGTCGCCATGACGATACGTGATCAGCTGGATGGTCATGTCCTGACGCTGCCGGGCGGCGTCAGCTCGCCGATCACGGTCAAGCTGGCCATCGCCGCGGGCTCGGCTAGGCTCCACCTCCTTGGCGACCCGCTGCACCGGCGGGTGGCCGTGATCACGGGCGCCACGGTGGAGCGAATGGCCGCGGCCGAACGCATGGCGAACGGTGGCGAAGTCATCGTTTCGGCCGAGGTCGCGGAAGCCTTGTCCGCGGAACTGGAGATCACGGCCTGGCGCGAGCAGCAGGGTCTGCGCGGCGCCGTCGTCGCCCGCTGGCGTGGCGCGGTGGACGACTGGCGCTGGCCGCAGGAGGCCCGGCTGACGACAGCACAGCTGCGCGCATGGGTCGGCGCGCAGCTGTATCCGCGCCTGCTCGCCGACGGGGGGCGCTATCTGGGCGCATTCCGGCGGGTGGCGGCGCTGTTTCTGCACTTCGCCGGAATTGACTATGAACAGGATGCCCAGGCGGGTGCGGTGCTGGATGCATTCCTGCGCGAAATTCAGTCGCTTCTGCATCGCTACGGCGGCCTGTTGATCGACGTCAATGTGGGGGACAAGGGCAGTTATCTGTCCTGCGCCTTCGGCGCGCTGGAAGCCCACGAGGATGACGGGCGGCGGGCCATGACAGCCGCTCGCGAGCTGCTGGACCTGGCCACGCGGCACCCCGAGATTCGCGAAATCTCGGTCGGCGTGGCCTATGCGCAGGTCTACGCAGGACCCTATGGCTGCCCGCAGCGTCAGACCTTCGGCATGATGGGGGAGGAGGTCATCCTGGCCGCCAGACTGATGGCCGCTGCCGCGCCCGGCCAGGTCCTGGCTTCGCCACAGATCGCGCGCGCTGCCTCGCGCTGGTTCCGCTTTGAGACGCTCCCGCCCAGGCCGCTCAAGGGCTTTGCGCAGGAGATCCAGCCCCGGCTGCTCATCGGGGAGAAAGAGCAGGCACCGGAAGATTTCGCGCGGACGCAGGTCATAGTCGGTCGCCAGTCCGAACAGAATGAACTGGAGGCCGCCCTGTCATCGCTGTCGACGGGCCGGGCCCGGCGTCTGCTGATCGAGGGGGAGGCGGGCATGGGCAAATCCACCCTCATCCTGGGCCTGCGCAGGCAGGCCGATGCACTGGGCGTTCGGCTGCTGCTGGGCGGTGCGGACGCGATCCATCACGCCAGTCCTTACCACGCCTGGCGGCCCGTGCTGGAAGCGGCCTGCGGATTGGCGCCAGGTCAGGGCAACAGTCCGGAGCAGCCCGGCCAGCGCGAGAGCCGCTGTCGGGCGCGGCTGGCCCAGCTGGGTGGGTCGCTGGAGGAGCGCGCGGCCCTGCTCAATCCGGTCCTGGGACTGACTTTCGGGGACAGCGACAGCACCAGGGCTTTGCAGGGCGCGGTGCGGGCGGACAACACCAGGGAACTGATACTCGACATATTGCGGGCCCTGCCGGGACCTCTGGCCCTGGTCATCGAGGATCTGCACTGGTGCGACAGCGCCTCCCTGGCGCTGCTGCGCCTGGTTGCGCATGAACTGGAATCGGTGCTGCTGGTCGCGACCCGGAGGCCGCCCGAAGCTGGCCCGACGGACTCCGCGCAGCTACCGGGAGCGCGCCTGCTGCGGCTCGGCGCCATGAATGAAACGGAAACCGCCGAACTGCTGCGCGCCGTCCTGGATGTGCGGCTGCTGCCGCCCAGTCTGGTTGACTGGGTGTGCCGCAAGGCCGAGGGTTCGCCCTTCTTCAGTCGCGAACTGGTCTTCGCCCTCTGCGAGGCGGGCGTGGTGAGTCGGGGCGGTGCCGAAAGCCGCCTGAACCTCGGCCTGGGCAATCTGGCCGAACTGGATTTTCCGGACACGATTCAGGGGGTCATCTCCAGCCGCCTGGATCAGCTGTCCGGCCGGGAATTGATGGCGGTGAAAGTCGCCAGTGTCATCGGGCGTCAGTTCGCCACCCGCGTGCTGCACGATGTCCATCCGGTCGAGCGGGATCGCGAGGTGTTGCGGGCCACCCTGCGGCAGTTGCTGAACGCCGACATCGCGCGCGAGCTGGACGATCACCGCTCCTATCTGTTCACCCATGTGCTGACCCAGGAGGTGGCCTACGCGCAACTTCTGCATGAGCAGCGCGGACGCCTGCATCAGGCCGTGGGGCAGTGGATCGAGGCGCATCCCTCGGCCGATCCGGCGGCGGATCTGCCGCTGCTGGCCCACCATTACGCGCGGGCTGCCGCGACCCTGCGCGGCGCCGGCGAACTGAGGCAGAAGGCCATGAACTGCCTGGGGCGCGCCGGCCTGCAGGCACTGCAGCATTGCCTCAACCGGGAGGC
>JBFKIN010000319.1:0-3789 GCA_041632255.1 Oceanococcus sp.
CACCGCGGCGAAGGCATCGATGCGGCCGTAACCGAAAATGTTGTTGGGAATGTCGGCTGCACCGGTCCCGCCACAGCTCTGAGTCGACTCGATCGGCACCGCCGTCTGCTCGATCAGGCCGCGAATCTCGTCCACCTGGCCGCGCAGGGCCGGATTGGCGGAGATCATCAGCGCCACCAGACCGGAGACATGCGGCGACGCCATGCTGGTCCCGGACAGCGCGCGGTAACCGCCGCCCACATCGCTGGACACGATGCTTGAGCCCGGCGCCACCACATTCGGCTTCAGGCGCATGGACAGATCGGACAGCACCGGCCCCATGCTTGAGAAGCCGGACATCTTGTCCTCCAGCGTGCTGGATCCGACAGTGAAGGTGGACTCGTAGATGGCCAGCGGAAAGGCGATGGTGGAGCAGCCGGCGCGGCCGTCATTGCCGGCCGAGCCGACCTGCACGATGCCCGCGGCCTTGGTGGCCTCGTCCACGTCCTGCAGGATGTTCGGCGGGCAGGCCTCGACACAGCCCCAGGAGTTGTTGATCACGTCCGGCGCCCGCGCCGGATCGGCCAGATCGGGCTGGCCTTCGGGATAGGGCGCGATGAACCACTCCATGCAGTCCAGATAGGTCGGCAGCGTGCCCAGCCCGGCGACGGGGTCGTACAGCGAACGACAGGCGATCCACTGCGCCTTGGGCGCCATGCCAACCCGGCGCCCGGCGCCGTCGTCACCGACCATGGTGCCGGTGGTGTGGGTGCCATGCCCGTGCGAGTCACAGGGCACCTCGGGATCGGGGCAGAAGGGATCGAGGCGGCCGAAGGCATTGCGCCAGTTGTAGGCGTGATCGACGGTGTCACCATCGTAGCCACGGTACTGGCGCTTCAGCGCCGGGTGATCCCATTCAACGCCGATGTCATGGTCACCGACCACGGCGCCCTCGCCCAGCACGCCCAGATCCCAGACCCGGGTGGCGCCGACCAGATCCAGGCCCGGCTCGATCATGCGCAGCGGCGCATCGGCCTTGGCGGCGGGCAGCACGGGAGCGAACTGCGCCTCGGTGACCGGATGGATGGCCGCCACCTGCGGCAGCGCCGCGATCGCCCGCAGATCTTCCGCGCCGGCCTTCAGCTGCACCGCGTTGGCGACCCAGAAGCTGCGGTACGCCAGCCCGCGGGTTTGAAGCAGCGCCAGCAGCGGGGCCTGGCTGGCCTGCGCGGTGGCCTGCAGCTGACCCATCACCCACTGCCCCTTGAGAGTCTTGTCCGTGATGGCCGAGGCGGCGGACAGATCGGCCCGGTCCTGCATTTCGACCAGCACCGGGACGGGCGCACGAGACGCATCCTGCAGCAGGGCCGGCTCCAGGGTGGCGGCTGCCAGCGGCAGGCTCAGCAGGGTCAGGCCCAGCAGCGTGATTATCCTGTTCAAGGTATCGACTCCCCGGTGGCGGCCCACGTCCGCGGGCGCGTGATGAAAGAACAGAGGTCAACACGCGCCGGCGAGCCCCAAGGTTCCGGCGCCGGCTCAGTCCGGCCGCCGGATCAGGTAGCACTGGTGGATGCGGGGATTGCGGCGGAAGTCCTCCGGAATGCTGCGCGCGCTGATGTCTTCGATCGCCAGCCCGGACAGCGCCTCGGTGTCCATCTGGAAGCGACGGAAATTGTTGGAAAAATACAGCTCGCCCCCCGGCCTCAGCAGGGTGGTGGCCGCGCGGATCAGGCGGACATGGTCGCGCTGCACGTCCAGCACCCCCTCCATGCGCTTGGAACTGGAAAAGGTCGGCGGATCCATGAAGATCAGGCCATAGCGTTTGCTGGCCGGGTCAGCGGCCTGCGCATCGAGCCAGACCAGGCAGTCGGCCTGGATGAAGCGATGCGCCTCACCGGCCAGCTGATTGAGCATCAGGTTGCGCCGGGCCCAGTCCAGATAGGTCTTCGACAGATCCACCGTCGTGCTGCTGCGAGCGCCGCCGGCCGCCATGTGGACGGTCGCGGCGCCGGTGTAGGCGAACAGGTTCAGCACATGCCGGCCGGCCGCCTTGCGGCCGAGTTCCTCGCGGGTCGTGCGGTGATCCAGGAACAGGCCGGTGTCCAGGTAGTCGGTGAAATTCACCAGCAGCTTGAGGCCGCTCTCCTGCACCTGATGGAACTGACCCTGCCGGTCCAGCTTCTCGTACTGCGCACTGCCCTTCTGCCGCTGACGCCGCTTGAGCACGATGCGCTCCGCCGGCAGTTCCAGCACCTGGGCCACACAGGCCAGGATGTCCTGCAGGCGTTGAGCCACCCGCTCGGGGTCCAGCTGGGCAGGCGCGGCGTACTCCTGCACAACCGCCCACGGTTCCTCGCACTGATACAGATCGATGGCCGCCGCATACTCGGGCAGGTCCGCGTCATACAGCCGGTAACAGCTGACTCCCTGACGACGGGCCCAGCGGCCCAGATGACGCTGGTTTTTCTGCAGCCGGTTGATCAGCGGGGCGGCGGCCTCCCCCGGTGCGTCCGGAAACGCGATGACCGGCGCCGGCTCGTCCCTCGTCGCCACCACCGGGGACCGGGCATCGATGGCGCCGACCGCCAGTTCGAAACGCCCCTGGCCGCGCCGAACCGTGAGTTCCTGTTCCGCCCGCCACTGCCAGCGCGCGCCACGCTCGCGTTCCTGCCCCAGGGCCAGGCTGGCCACCCGCCAGCCGGCGAAGCGTCGCTGCAGCAGGGCTTCGACATGCCGCATGCGAGTCGCGCGCTGATGGCCCGGCGCATCACTGGGCGGCAGGACCACACAGCCCTCCCCGTCCGGCACGCCATGGCGTTCGGCCGAGCCCAGCTGCCAGTCAATCAGGTTTTCGATACCGGCCGCACGACAGGCCCGGCGGGCGGCTTCCAGGGTGTCCCGCCGCTCCTCCCACACATGGACCCGGGGCATATCCGGTGGACGCATGTCCGCCCGCGCCTGCTCACACAGGCGCTGCCACAGCGCCGGCACATGACCCAGCCAGCGCTCAAAGCCGACATCATTCAGCTGCAGCCCCGGCGCAACATCAGCGCTCAGCTGCGCGGCGGCGAGCAACAGGTCGACATCGCCGGCTCCGAGCACCACCAGCGACTGCACCGTGGGCCGCCACTGCACCAGTTGCAGCAGGGCGGCGCCGAGGCCGCCGCGCCAACGGGCCGCCTCGACGCCGACCGGCGCCCGGCGCAGGCCACCACCGCTGAGGTCCAGGGACAGCTCGGCCTGTCGGCGGTGCACGAAGAGGTTGAGGCGCAGGTCCGGCTGGCGGGTATCCACCGAAGGCCGCTGGCCGCTCCGCTCGCGGAACTGATCCACGATGGCGTCCTTGACCCTGAGAGCCACAAAGTGAGGATTGCCGAGCCTGGTGTCACGCAGCTTGGCTTCGACCAGCAGACTGCCATCGAGAGCCAGATGATCGCTCCAGTCGATCACTCCGACCGCGCGGTAGACCGCCTCCGGATCATCGGCCTCGAAACGCGTCAGGCGCAGCAGCAGCCGATGCGCCAGCCGCGACTTCAGGGCGATACGGTAGACCGGCTCCAGCCCGTCACAGTCAATCTGCACACCGCCGCGTGTGCCCCGGGCACCGGCCAGACCCAGTCCCTGCAGCTCCCGCACCAGCGACTGTTCCAGGCCCTGCGGGCAGGTGACGAAAAGGGAATCCATGCGACTGATACGGCGGAAAGCGGCAAGCTTGGCCAATTGCTGCCGCGGGCGCAATCAGCGGCACAGACTGTGGCTGAACTGCAGCGGCTGCTCCCCCCGCCGGTACCAGAAATCCTGGCAGCGGCA
>JBFKIN010000320.1:0-3776 GCA_041632255.1 Oceanococcus sp.
ACCCCCAGGCGGGCCGCGTTCATCATGGTGAACATGGCCTTGAGGCCCTCATTTTCCCGGCCCACCAGGTAGCCGGTGGCACCATCAAATTCGAGCACGCAAGTGGCAGACGCCCGGATGCCCATCTTGTGTTCAATGGACTGAACGATCACGGAATTGCGCTCGCCCAGACTGCCGTCATCATTGACCATGAACTTCGGCACGATGAACAAGGAGATGCCTTTCGTGCCCGCGGGAGCGCCTGGCAGTTTGGCCAGCACCAGGTGGATGATGTTCTCGGCCATGGCATGGTCGCCGGCGGAGATGAAAATCTTGGTGCCGCTGATACGGTAGCTGCCGTCCTCTGCGGGTTCGGCGCGGGTGCGGATCATGCCGAGGTCCGTGCCGGCATGGGCTTCGGTCAGGTTCATGGTGCCGGTCCACTCGCCGGTGGTCAGCTTGGGCAGGTACTTTCGCTTGAGATCATCGCTGGCCCAGTGTTCAACGGCACTGTGGGCGCCGTCCGTCAGGGTCGGGTACATGAACCAGGAATGATTGGCGGCGGTGAAAATTTCATTGGCCATGAAGCGCAGCAACTGGGGCATCCCCATGCCGCCGTATTCCGGATCACAGGCAAGACCGGCCCAGCCGCCCTCGACATAGGCCTGGTAGGCCTCCGTGAACCCATCCGGGACGATGACCTCACCATCAACCAGGCGGCAGCCCTGCTCGTCACCGCTCTGGTTGAGAGGGTGCACGACGTCTTCCGCCAGACGCGCGCATTCATCATAGATCGCCGCAATGGTTTCGGCGTCCGCGTCCGTGTAGCCCAGAGTCTCACGCAGGCTGGCGAAATCCAGCAGTTCGTTGGTGACAAAGGACAGATCGCGCACAGGCGCTTTGTAACTCGGCATCAGTCGAATCCTGAAAAATCGGGGGGAGCCCCCTAGTCTGCCGGCTGCAGGAGAAAATGTCCATACGCATGCGTATGGAGGATTTGCAGCCGCCGCTGTGTAGTATGTTTTGTCGCACTCACCCTTAGCGGAACCGATGGCCCCATGAGCTTGCCGGTAAGGCTCAATCTGCCGCAGCTTGGCGTGCTGATCCTCAGCCTGGTCTGCGGGATCTGGCTGATTGAAAGCTACGTGGCCCAGCGACGGGTCGCGGCGCAGCAGCAGGAACGTCAGCAGGTGCTTTCCCAGGCTTCGAAGCTGCGCGCGAGTCTGGAGCAGTCTCTGAGCGCTACGGCCTATCTGGCTCGTGGGCTGGTCGGCTTTCTGAGAGCGGTGGAGGAGCCGGTACCAGAGCAGGTCGAAGCGGCATTGAGCACGATCGCCCAGGGCGATGGCAAGATTCGCAATATCGGTCTCGCGCCGGACAATGTCCTGCGCTATCTCTATCCACTGAAGGACAACGAAAAGGCGCTGGGGCTGCGCTACGCGGATCTGCCTGCGCAATGGCCCAGCGTCGAGCTGGCCATGCAACGACGCGACTCCGTGCTGGCGGGACCGGTCGACCTCGTCCAGGGGGGGCGCGCAGTGATCAATCGGACGCCCGTTTATCGGGAGGACGGCAGTTACTGGGGCATCATCTCCATGGTGATTGACCTGGACAAACTGGTGGAGGCCGCGGAGCTGGAGGACATTTCTGACGGCCTTGAGATCGCGCTGCAGAGCGTGATGGACGTCAGCCGGGGTAATGGCTGGATTCTGCCCGCCAGGCCGGGGCTGACGGAGGATGCGCTGCGCCTGGAGATCGCCGTGCCCGGTGGTCACTGGATGCTGTTCGCCCGTCCAAGCGGCGGCTGGCACTCCCATGTGGCTTCCCTGTGGATCACGCGTGTCGCGCTTTCCATACTGCTGCTGCTCCTGATCAGTTTCGTGCTGGCGCTGATCGGCAGCCTGTCGCGCAGCCGGAGCCTGGCTTCGCGGCTGGGTGAAGCCAACGAGAAGTTGTCCAGCAACAACGAGACCCTGCAGTACCTGGCCCGTTTCGACCCCTTGACCAATCTGCCCAACCGGCGTTACTTCGATGAAACGCTCGCCCGCACCTGGGGTTTCTGCGAGCGTCAGGAGCTGCCGTTGTCCGTGCTGATGGTCGATGTGGACCATTTCAAGGCTGTCAACGATCAGTACGGCCATGCCGTCGGCGACAGATGCCTGGAACGGGTGGCGTCCCTGATTCTGAAAAACCTCCAGCGCGGGGATGATTTTGCCGCTCGCTACGGTGGCGAGGAGTTTGTGGTCCTCTTGCCGGATTCGGAATCAGTCCAGGCCATGGCCCTGGCGGAGAAGATCCGCCGGGCCATAGCCGGCACCCTGATTCTGCCTGATGGGGCGGATTCGGAGCGCAGCTTTCGAATCACCGCCAGCGTTGGAGTCGCCACCCACCTGCCGGGCGAGCCTGATTCGGCGGCCGATACTTGTCGGGAAGCTGATCAGGCCCTCTACGCGGCCAAGCGCGCAGGACGCAACTGCGTGATGCATGGACGGCAGCTGGCAGCGCGCTGAGCGGCGCGACCGCATTGCAACCTGTCGAATAAATCGATAGAAAATCGCGAAACATTCCGCTTTTCCACCGAAGCGATCGGTATTCCAATGAGGTTCGACAGCAATTGACGAAGTGCATGAACCTGACGTGAAGGCGCGGCGACATGCATGATGCCCGTCATCTTGATTTCCCTTTCCACGCGCCAAGCGCACAGGAGACCTGATGCCTGTTTCCAGCAAACCATTCCACCATTCTCCCATCGTCACGAAGCCCTTCCTGCTGCTGGCCGCTGCGCTGACGCTGGCGGCCTGTTCTCAGTCCGGTTCGCCCGATGAGCCAACGGCTGCGGCAGGCGCCGCTGATGCTTCCCAGGAAGCCGTCGCCATGGTGGCACCCGCGGGTCGTTACGCCATGGACCGCAACCACGCGAGTCTGGAGTTCCGGGTCATGCATCTGGGGCTGGCTCCCTATGTGCTGAGATTTGTTGATTTCGATGTCAGCATTGAACTGGACCCCCTGAACCATGCGAACTCCTTGGTCGAAGTCACCATCGATCCCAAATCGATCCGCAGCGACCACGATCCCTCCCGCTACCAGGCCACGCACAAGAACTCGCCATTCAGCAGTTTCGATGAAGATCTGGCGCTGAGTCCGAAATTTCTCAATGCCGACGAGCATCCCCGGATCGCGTTCCGTTCCACGCGGGTGGAGCGGCTTGCTGCCGACCGGCTACGGGTGATCGGCGACCTGAGTCTGCTGGGCAAGACTCGGCCGGTCACCCTGGAGGCGACCGTGACGGGATTCGCCGCCGCGCACCCCTTTACCAAGAAAGCCGCTATCGGCTTCAGCGCCACCGGGAGTTTCCGGCGATCCGACTTCGGCATGACCCATCTGGTCGAGCCGCCCCTGGTCAGCGACAAGGTCACCTTGCGCTTTGATGGTGAGTTTCAGCGGGCCGATCAGCCCGCCTCGTGAGCCAGGTCGCGGCGCGCTACGACGCGGTCGCGATCCTGCTGCACTGGCTGATCGCGGCCGCCATCGTCGCCTGCTTCGCGTTGGGCTGGTGGATGCATGAAGGCGTCGAGCGCGCCGGATTGGACCGCCAGCTCGTGGCTGCCTTTCAGCTGCACAAGTCGCTGGGGCTGAGCATTCTGGGCCTGAGCCTGCTGCGTCTGCTCTGGCGGCTGGGGCACGCGCCACCGCCGCCGCTACCCATGCCCGTCTGGGAAAGGCGGGCGGCTCGGGTCATCCACTGGGGCTTTTACGTCCTGATGCTCGGGATTCCGCTGAGCGGCTGGTTCTATGTG